>JAIMAZ010000198.1 GCA_023511695.1 Ignavibacterium sp. | reverse complement strand
GCTCTTCTTCTTTTTATAAATATTCTTTAAGTAATTCCGTTTCAGGTTCCGTAGTTCTTTCAGAAATAAACTGAACAATAATTTCAAAAATTAATTTGAAGTCATTTCTAACATTGTCTTTCCTGAGGAAATATTCTTCGAGTCTTTTTGGAATAGTCAATTCATCATTAGAAAAAATCTGATTTACACTTTCAAGATAATTTTCAAATTCCCACTTGATTACTTCAATATACAAAGCATCTTTGGATTCGAAGTAATAGTATAATGTTGGTTTTCCAATTCTGATATCGCGGGCAATTTCATCCATATTCGTTTTATGAAATCCATGGCGGGCAAATCTTTTGTCTGCAGCTTTAATGATTTGAAATTTGCGATCGTTGTTTTTCATCTCACCTCTGAAAATTTGAAAAATCCTGCTGCGAAAAATAACAAAAGATAAAGTTGATAAACAAAATCACTTCATTTGAACCATAATGCCTGATTTGATACTTCATTCCCATCTTCATTTTTTTTATTTTCACACAAAACAATTTAAGAAAAATGGCAGTAGAAATCAGAAACATAAAAGTCGGCGGTAATCTTCCTTTTACTCTTATTGCCGGACCTTGTGTTGTTGAAAGTGAAGAATTAATAATTTCAACAGCAAAGAAAATTTTAGAGATTACACAAAGACATAATATTCCTTTTATTTTCAAATCAAGTTTCAAAAAAGCTAACCGGACAAATATCAATTCTTTTTCAGGTATTGGTGATGAAAAAGCAATCTCTATTCTGAAAAAAGTAAGTGATGAATTAAACATTCCTGTTTTAACTGATATTCATTCTGAATCAGATATCCAAAAGGTTAATGATGCGGTTGATGTAATTCAGATTCCGGCTTTCTTGTGCAGACAAACAGAATTGTTGATTGCAGCGGGGAAATCAGGTTTGGTTGTTAATATTAAAAAAGGACAATTCCTTGCACCGGAAGATATGAAACACGCTGCGGACAAAATTGCCTCAACGGGCAATAAAAAAATTCTTTTAACTGAACGCGGAACAACTTTTGGTTATCACAATCTTGTTGTTGATATGCGTTCGCTGGTTATTATGCGTGAGCTTGGTTTTCCGGTTGTAATGGATGCTACTCATTCAGTTCAACTTCCGAGCAATAGCAATGTAAGTGGTGGACAACCAAAATTCATAAAACCTCTTGCAAGAGCTGCAGCAGCAGTTGGAATTGATGCTTTGTTCCTTGAAGTTCATCCTGAGCCTTCTAAAGCATTGAGTGATGCTGCAAGTCAATTACCACTTTCTGAGCTTGAAAAACTTCTTATTGAAATAAAAAAAATTGATTCAGTAATAAAATCAGTGAAAAATTAAATTTGAAAGATTTTCCGAGAGAACTTAATGATGCAGAAATGAATTTGCTTTTTCTGCTTCTGCCAGAAAATAAATCAGGTTATTCAAAGTACCGCAAACTGATTCGTGATTTTTTTGTTCTTGGCGAAGGAAGATTTGGTGAAGGAAATTATTTTCTCGGAAATGTTGGTGATGAAATTGAATTGGAAATTTCCTCTTCACCTATTCTGACAAGCGGAATCGTAACAACAGACAAAGCAACTTTCGAAATTTCGATAAATGAAATTCAGGATAACAAAGTTGAATATTCAATTTCACCGTATCCTGATGAAAATGAAATTTATAAAGTCGAAAAAGTTGTAACTATATCAGATTGGATTCCTGGCAAAAAGTCTCCTGAAGGCAGCAAGGTAAAATTATTTGCAATTGATGGGATGAACTACATTTTAGCGATCGCACCGACTGATCATAAAATATGGCTCTATGAAAAAAGCAGTGGAATAAATTATCCGATTCCTGTCAGTAATTTTTATAATGAACTTTTAAGATTGAAACGTGAAACCAGAAAAGAATTTTATCAGAATCCAAACAGGTTATTTGAAGAGCTTGATACATTTAGTGAGTCAGAAATTGTTCTTGCATTTCTTATGTATTGCAAGTATAAAAGAAGGTTTAATTTTGATTATTTAATTGACAGATTGTTAACTGAACCTAAGAAGAAAAAATCTTTTTTTAGTTTTTTCAGGAGAAAATAAATTGAGTAACAACGAAATAATCAGCAGAGGAAAAGAAGTTATAAGAATTGAATCGGAAGCAGTAGCAAACCTGGCTACCGGAATTGATGATCAGTTTGTTCAGGCTGTAGAAACGATGTATCAGTGTAAAGGAAGAGTTGTTTTAACCGGAATGGGAAAATCAGGTTTGATTGCCAGAAAAATTGTTGCAACTCTTAACTCAACCGGAACGGCTTCAATCTATCTTCATCCAACTGATGCACTTCACGGCGATTTAGGAATGGTTCGAAGCGAAGATGTTGTTATTCTGATTTCCAAAAGTGGTGAGAGTGAAGAAATTATAAATCTAATTCCAATGCTCAAAAGGCTTGGTGTAAAATTGATTGCAATGTGTGGTAACAGAAACTCACGACTTGCAAAAGAATGTGACATTTACATCAGCATTGCTGTGAAGGAAGAAGCTTGTCCTTATGATTTAGCTCCAACTGCATCAACAACGGCTACACTTGCAATGGGCGACGCTTTGTCAGTTGCTCTTCTACATAAAAGAAATTTTACTCAGGAAGATTTTGCAATGCTTCATCCGGGAGGCAGTCTTGGAAAAAGATTATCGCTTAAGATAAAAGAAATAATGATTACAGGTGAAAGAGTTCCTAAGGTTAAAGAAAATACATCATTGAAAGATGTGATATTAGAAATAACAAGTAAAAGATTGGGCACTACAAGTGTTGTTAATGATGAAGGAATTTTAACTGGAATCATAACTGATGGAGATTTAAGAAGATTGTTGGAAAAAACTATGGAAATTAAAAATCTTAGGGCCGTAGATGTTATGACTAAAAATCCAAAAGTTATCAAGCAGGAATTTCTTGCTTCCTATGCATTACAACAGATGGAAAATTATAAAATTACAAGTCTCATTGTAATTGATGATGATCATCGTCCTATTGGAATCATTCATCTTCACGATTTAATAAATCTTGGTTTGCAATCAAGATGAAATTCATTCTGATAGCTTTAGTAATTTTTTTTATTAGTTGTTCAGGTGAAAGAGTAAAACCACCAATTGACCGATCTTTCCTTGATAAAGATATTCCTGCTCAGGAAAGTTGGAACTCAGTAGTTACTTTTTCTGATTCAGGGAAAATTCGTGCTATACTTTATGCAGGACATATCAGAATTTATCCCGAAAAACATGAGACTCTTCTTGATAGCTCAATCAAAATAGATTTTTATGATATCAATGAGAGGAAGACAACGACTCTTACTTCAAAACGCGGAAGAGTTGATGATCTTACAAATGATCTTTTTGCAATTGATAGTGTTGTTGCCGAAAGTGACAGTGTTATCATAACAACAGAAGAAATGATGTGGAGAAATAAAGATAAAAAAATAGTATCTGACAAATTTGTTACTATTCTTTCGCCAAAAGAAAAAATTCAGGGTTATGGATTCGAGTCTGATCAGAATCTGAAAAATTATGTTATCTATAATATTACATACATAACACGAAGAGATACTCTGTGATTAGATTTTTGTTAATGATATTTCTGATTTCTTCAATTCTCTCTTTTTCGCAACAAAAGGAGATGATTGTTGTTATTGGCGATAGTCTTATCGGAAGAGTTGTAAATGGAGAATCAATTCGTGAGGTAAGCGGAAATGTAATTCTTACTCAGGGCAATGTGAGAATCACTTGCAGAAAGGCAATTCAATATCTTTCTAGAAATGATGCTGAACTCATTGGCGATGTTGTTGCAAAGCAGGATACATTGACAATTAAAACTGAACGAGGATTTTATTATGGTAATCTCAGAAAAACATCCAGCACTTCAGGAGTTATTCTTGATGATAAAAAAGTAATATTAACTGCTGATGCAGGCGAATACTTTTTTGATGAGAACCGAGCTGTGTTCCAATCAAATGTTAAATTGTTTGACACTACTTCAATACTCACATCTCAACAGCTTACTTATTTAAGAAATGAAGAACGGGCAATTGCAACCAACAATGTTAAAATCATTGATTCTGTTAATACAATTTTTGCAGATACGATAGATCATTTCAGAAAATCACAGATTACTTTTGCTTCCGGAAATGTCGTAATAAAGAATAATGAAAATAATTCACTTGTATTTGGTGAACATCTTGAAGATTACAGGCAGAATAAGTACACCATAATTGATAAACTTCCAATGCTTGTTCAGGTTGATACCAGCAAATCAGTTGATTCACTAGGATTTGAAACTATCAGACTTGATACATTATTCATCCAGTGTAAAACTATGGAAGTTTATCGTGAACCGGTACAAAAATTTATTGCAACTGATTCAGTCATAATTATTCGTGATTTATTTTCATCCAAAAATGATCTGACTGTTTATCTTAAAGATGAAGAAAAAATTATAACGCAAAAAATAAGTGATGAGCATAATCAACCTGTTTTATGGTACGATAATTCACAACTGACAGGAGACTCAGTTACAATTTATATCGAGGATAAAAGAATCCGTGAACTTGATGTTGATGGAAATGCATTTATGGTTTCACAGAATAAAAATTTTAATCAAAGATTTGATCAATCATCTGCATCAAGTATAAAAATGTTTTTTGAAGATAATAAAATTCAGAGAGCGGAATTCTTCGGCAATGTTTATTCGATTTATTATCTTTACGAAGAAGAACAACCAAATGGTTTAATGAAAGCTAATTCGAAGAATGCTTTAATATTATTTGAAGATAATGAGGTAAGCGAAGTCAAGTTATTTGGAAGCCCCGGAAGTGAATATTACCCGGAACAACAGGTTAACGGAAATGAAAAATCTTATCTGCTACCAAAATTTGTTTTTATAAATGGAAGACCAGATAAACAAAAAATGTATGATCAACTGAACAGGATAAAATGGCAACTACATTAAGAAGCGAAAATCTCGTTAAGATTTATAAGAAGAGAACAGTAGTTAACAAGGCATCTGTAAAAGTTTCAAAAGGTGAAATCGTTGGCCTGCTTGGTCCGAATGGAGCAGGTAAAACGACAACATTTTATATGATTACAGGAATGATTAAACCTGAATCAGGAAAAGTTTTTCTTGATGATGAAGAGATTACAAAAATTCCAATGTATAAAAGAGCCAGATTGGGCATTGGTTATCTTCCACAAGAAGCATCAATTTTCAGAAGATTGACTGTTGAAGAAAATCTATTAGCAGTTCTTGAAATGACAAATCTATCTTACAAAGAGCAGCGAGAAAAATGTGAAAAGCTTTTGGAAGAATTATCAATTGCACACATCAGGAAAAGTATGGGATTTCAACTTAGCGGAGGTGAAAGACGACGAACTGAAATTGCCCGCGCTCTTGCAACAGATCCAAGTTTTATTTTACTTGATGAACCATTTGCAGGAGTTGATCCAATTGCAGTTGAAGATATTATGAACATCGTAGCAAATCTTAAAAACCGTGGCATAGGAGTTTTAATCACCGATCACAATGTGCACGAGACATTGAGCATAGTTGACAATGCGTACATTCTGATAAACGGAATAATATTCAAACAGGGTAATGCACTCGACCTTGCGAATGACGAGGAAGTCAGAAAACTTTATTTGGGTGAGAAATTTAAACTTGACAGGTATCTGTAATAAATTGTTTTTAATTTTATTGTAGTAAATTTTAAAATTTTAATTTATTGATATGAATAAAAAAGAAATTATTAACGAAATAATAAATGCTTTGAAGAACGAACAGGAAATTGAAAAAATTATTCTGTTCGGTTCGATTCTTAACTC
>JAIMAZ010000197.1 GCA_023511695.1 Ignavibacterium sp. | reverse complement strand
CATTTACAGGACAGATAAAAATAGGATGTGTTTTCGATTTTGTTTTAAGAAGATAATTGAAAAGTTTAATTGATATTTCAGGGCCAATTCCGTTAATATCACCGCAAGTAAATAAAAATTTATTTCTCATTACTGTTCAAGTTTAAAACTTCCGTCGCCTCGTTTATCAACAAAAATAAAAATCCGTTTTGGATTTTCGTAATACCATGTTTCAGTGATTTTACCATCGTAATTCACGCCTCGGTCAATTCTATCAGGATTTCCATTGACAATATAAGTTCTGCCTCTGTCTGTTTTAGCTCCTGAAACACCCGAAAGATTTCTGAAATTTGATTCAGCGTAGTCAACGCGTTCATAAAAAACTTCCATCAACTCATTGAAGGAAGTATTCGGAGTCGGATCTTTTGTTTTCCAATATTGTTTTAATAACTCTTCACTTCGCAAAGATTCTTTAAATATGTTGCTGTAAGATTGTTCGGATTCAATAAAAGAGATCATTTCTAAAGCAAAGTCAGCATCAGCTAAAGAAAAAGGTTTATTAAACCATTTGACATCAACCTTAAATGATTCTAATTCCTTTTCATCATCTGAAAATATTTTTACGGAGTAAAAACCTTCTTCTAAATTCTTGTTTACATCATTTAAAACTAAACCGTTAAGTGTAAGTGATGAATCAAATGAAACAGTAACAAAATCATTTTGCTTTTCGAACTTTGGAATTCCTAAACTTTTGGTCATCAGTTTTTTATCGAAGTAAAGCGAATCCGATTGGAAGAACTTGACTTTATAATTTTTATTATTCTCAAACTTATCTGAAAGGATAATAATATTATAGAATTCTTTGCTAAATGGAATACTGCCAGAAAAATTAGCTACAATAAGTTTCTCTGAGTTGCCATTCTGATAAATTTTTTGTTCGATTAAAATTGGCGAATATTTTTTTGTAGAATCGTTAAGTTCGAGTGTTAAGGGTTTTTGTGGTCTTTGACGATTCGTTAATTTATCTTCAAATATTGTCTGGAAGGTATAAGTGTCCGGAGTTAGCACCAATGTAATAAAATTTTCGAGAAATTTTTTATTTGAGATTGTTTCATCGAAATTATAGGAGATGATTTTATCTTTGACAAATTCCCTCTTTACTAATTTGTTCTCTTTGTTTTTAACTTCTATTGTTAATTCAAATTGTGATTCGAAATGATCATTAACTTTCTCGAACTGAATTCTTGAGAACGGAATTTTATAAAGGTAAGTAATCTGATAATTGCTTTGAATTTTATGAATAAGAAACTGAGTCTGAACTTCGGGACGAATAACAGGAATTTCTCTTCTTGAAAAAAAATTGTTCTGCCCGAAGATTATCGGGCAGAATAGAAAAAATATTATTAGAAGTTTTTTCATTAAAAATTAAATCAGCTATTCATATTAGCCAAAAATTCCTTATTGTTCTTGGTTCCTCTCATCTTATCAAGCAGCCATTCCATTGCTTCAACAGGAGAATATTCGCTGAGAATTTTTCTGAGTATCCAGATCTTTTGCAAGTCTTCCTCTTTCAACAGCAATTCTTCTCTTCGTGTACCAGAACGATTAACATCAATTGCAGGGAAAATTCTTCTATCACTTAAATCACGATTGAGTACAAGTTCCATATTACCAGTACCTTTGAATTCTTCAAAGATAACATCGTCCATTCTGCTTCCAGTATCGATAAGTGCTGTAGCAATGATTGTTAAACTTCCGCCATCTTCTGTATTTCGAGCAGCACCAAAAAATCTTTTTGGTTTATGCAATGCATTTGAATCAACACCACCAGAAAGAATTTTTCCGCTGTGAGGAACAACCAGGTTATGTGCACGAGCTAATCTTGTGATTGAGTCAAGCAGAATAACAACATCTTCCTTTGCTTCAACCATTCTTTTAGCTTTTTCAATAACCATATCGGCAACCTGAACATGTCGCTCTGCAGGTTCATCAAATGTTGAACTTATAACTTCTGCTTTTACTGAGCGCTCCATATCTGTAACTTCTTCAGGTCGTTCATCAATTAGCAGAATGATTAATTTTATTTCAGGATGGTTTCTTGTAATTGAGTTGGCAATTTTTTGTAGCAAAATTGTTTTACCACTTTTAGGCGGTGAAACTATCAGTCCTCTTTGACCTTTACCAATCGGCGCCAACAAATCCATAATTCGCATTGAGTATTCACCGGGAGCAGATTCAAGTTGTATTTTTTTGGTCGGATAGACAGGAGTTAAGTTATCAAATAAAGTTCGCTCACGAATTGCTTCAGGTGGAAGACCGTTTACCGCTTCAACTCTGAGTAAAGCAAAAAATCTTTCACCTTCTTTAGGTGGTCTAACCTGTCCGCTTACAAAATCACCTGTTCTAAGCAAAAACTTTTTAATCTGTGATGGTGAAACATAAATATCGTCAGGCGAAGGTAAATAATTGTAATCAGATGATCTTAAAAATCCATATCCATCCGGCAAAACTTCGAGTACACCTTTCGAGAAAGTTAATCCATCTTTAGCAGTTTGTGCTTCGAGAATTTTGAAAATCAGTTCCTGCTTGCGCAAGTCACTGTAGCCGGCAATTCCTAAATCTTTTGCAATCTGATTTAATTCAACAATTTTCTTCGACTTTAATTCAGAGATATCCATCGGCATTTTAGTTCATCCTGATATTTGTTTGTGATTTATTTTTTTGTTAATGAGTAATTTCAAATTGAATTTTCCTGATAAGTTCTCGGGGATTTTTCATAAATGTTTGAAAGGAACCTGAGGACTACTTCAAACATAAAGTAAGAAGTTCTATTTGTCAAGATTCAAAGTTCCTCTAATAATGCTTTTATTTCTCCAAGCAGATACATACTACCAGCCACAACCAAACAACTATTTTTATCCCCTGTAAGAAAATCCGATATAAACTTTCTTTTATCAGTGATAGTTTCTGCTTTAATGTTAAAATTTTCAAACCGCTTTTTGAGATCTTTCAGTTTCTCTGCTCTGTCATAATTAATTTCAGTGATATAATAATTATCAAACTTATTCTGAAGTAATTTTATCATTGAATCAATGTCTTTATCTTTCAAAACACTAAAGAGCAAGTAAACTTTCGAGTACTTATTTTTTTCCTGCAAGAAATCGTTGAGAAATACCTTTAATCCATCCGGATTATGAGCTGAATCAAGTAAGATAAAAGGCTGCTTGCGAATATATTCATATCTGCCTTGAATCAAAGTGTTTTTAATAACATTCTTAATTCCATCAAACACTATTCTGGGTTCATCAATATCAAGAGTTTTTGTTACTGCAAGAACAGCAAGTGCAGCATTATATCTCTGGTATTTTCCTTTTAGTGGTATCTCCCAATCCTGAAGTTCAATCTCTTCAGTATAAAGTTCAACTATGTCATGCTTTTCAATCAGATAATCATCAAGACGGAATAGTTTTGCTTTAACTTCATTACATTTTTTTTCGATAACAGCTTCAGCTTCATCGGATAGTTTCCCAATAAATACTTTGCATCCCGGCTTTATGATTTCACCCTTTTCAAATGCAATCTGAGAAATTTTATCTCCTAGAATATTAGTGTGTTCAAGTGAGATTGAAGTAATAATGCAAGCAAGTGGATTCATTACATTTGTCGCATCAAGTCTTCCTCCTAAACCGGTTTCAATCACAGCAAAATCAACTTTTTTCTTTTTGAAATATTCAAAAGCCATTGCAGTAGTAACTTCAAAAAATGTTAAGCCGTGCTTATCAATATAATCGTTATGCTTATTGATGAAGTCTGCTACAAATTCATCTTCAATATATTTTCCGTTAATGATAATTCTTTCATTGAACCGAACAAAATGAGGAGAAGTATATAATCCAACTTTATAACCGGCTTCAATCAGGATGCTTGCAATAAAAGCAGAAGTGCTTCCCTTACCATTTGAACCAGCGATGTGAAAAGCTTTGAGTGATTTTTCGGGATTGCCAATGTGATCAAGAAATGCACGAATATTATCGAGCCCTAATTTTATTCCGAAATTATGAAGAGAAAAAAGTTTATCGAGTGATTGTTTAATATCCATTTTAAATAATATACGAACCTGTTAATTCTGAAATTGAAGTTATACTCATTTGTTCACAATACTTTTCAAGTTCTTCAATAATTTTAATCGGTGCAGTCGGATCAATAAAATTTAATGTACCGATTTGAACTGCAGAAGCACCTGCAATCATAAATTCAACAACATCCTTCCAATTCATAATACCACCAATACCAATAATCGGTATATCAACTTTCTGATGAATTTCAAGCACCTTAGCTAATGCAACTGGTTTAATCGCTGGGCCTGAAAGTCCCGCAAACACATTCTGAACTTTTGGTTTTCGTGTAAAAATATTGAAAGCTGTTCCAACCAAAGTGTTAATTGCACTAACAGCATCACCACCTTCATCTTTTACAACTTTAGCAAATTCAGAAATGTAAGAAACATTAGGTGATAATTTAATAATTAAAGGTTTATTTGTAACAGCCCTGACTTTCTCTGTAACTTTTCCAACTGCTGAAAGATTATTGCCAAATTGTAATCCGCCTTCTTTTACATTTGGACAGGAAACATTTATCTCAAAAGCTTTAATCGTTTCTTCCTCAGTTAGAATTTTTGTGCATTCAACATATTCTTCAACGGAGCTTGCTGCAATGTTACAAATCAAAGGAACATCGTATTGTTTTAGGAAAGGAATTTTTTCTTTAAGAAAAACTTCAACACCAACATTTGCTAAACCAATTGCGTTCAACATTCCGGCCGGAGTTTCTGTAATTCGCTGAGGTGGATTTCCTTTTCTTGGTTTTAAGCTTAATGACTTTGTAACTATCGCTCCGATTTTATTTAAGTCAACAAATTCGGCTATTTCATTTCCGTATCCAACTGTGCCTGAAGCAAGCATAATCGGATTTCTTAGTTTAAGAGATGCAATATTTACAGATAAATCAATTTTACTCATATAATCACATCCTTAACATTAAACACAGGACCATCTTTACAAACAAGAAGATACTTATCTGATTGTTCTGTTGATTCAATAGGGCAACCCTGACAAATTCCGAAGCCGCAAGCCATAGCACATTCAGTTGAAACTTCACAATTTATATTATTTGATATGCAAACATCTTTCAAAGCTCTTAGCATTGCATTTGGACCACAGCCAAATACTTTTAGTTTCTTATTTTTTAGTGATGATAAATTTTCTTCAAACAACTGAACAACATTTCCAAAATAATCAAGCGAGCCATCATCAGTAGCAGTTTTAACATTAACGAGATTAAATGTTATTACATCGTTTATTGAACGACCACCAATGAAACTAAAAATTTCAAATTTATCCTTCAATAATCTTGTTAAATATGGAAACGGTGCAGCACCAAGTCCACCGGCAACAATGACTGCTGTATCGAAATCATCTGAAATATTAAATCCGTTTCCAAGAGGACCAAGAATATCAATTGTATCACCTTTGTGTTTATGCGAAAGAATTTTAGTTCCTTCACCGAAAATGTTGAACATTATAAAAATATAATCTCCTTCAACATCACAGACACTGAAAGGTCTTCTTAAAAGTGGTGTGACTGTTTCACTAACACGAATGTTAAGGAACTGCCCCGGTTTTATTTGTCTGGCTATTTCAGGAGAATAAATTTTTTGAAGAAAAATATCTTTTTGTATCTCTTTTATCTCTTCAACAGGAGAATTTACAATTAACAATCTGTCCTCAATTGAAATATTGAATTGAAATTAAAGGCAGGTAAAAAACTTTTTTGAACTGCCATACAAAATTAGAAAAGAATTTTGTTTTAATAAAAGTCTTAACAGTAATCATCCATTTTATTCATTTTAAGATAT
>JAIMAZ010000196.1 GCA_023511695.1 Ignavibacterium sp. | reverse complement strand
CGGTAATGGAGTTCTATTTTCTGGTGGACGACATTTTACAATATTCGCTATATAAACTTCGTCTCTTTCAAATTTTATTGCTTTAAGAATGTCAGTTAAAAGTTGTCCGGCTCTTCCAACAAAAGGTAATCCCTGTTTATCCTCTTCTGCTCCCGGACCTTCACCAATCACCATTACTTTGGCATTGGCATTTCCTGATCCAAATACAAAGTTTGTTCTGTTCTTGTGAAGCACACAATTAGTACAATCTTTTATCAGCCGATTTAGTTCATCAAGAGATTTTGCGTTCTGCCAAACTTCCTCAGCTTGAAAAAGATTTACTGTTTCATCAACCGGTTCGTGGATAACTTCAATCACTTCAGGAATTTCATCATACTGAGCATTTACTTTGGGCAATTTTTCTTCGAACAGATAATCACCAAAAATATTTTGCTGATCTTTAAGAGCTTCTATTATTTTTTTCTTTGGTAAAGTCTTCATTTTTTCTTTTATAAAAATAAAAAGTCATCCTGTTAAACAAACCAGGATGACGATAATCTGAAAGAACTTAAACTGATTGAATAGTTACTTTGTTGATTTATATCTGTAATCAATTTTTCCTTCAAGCAATTCGTTTAATGCCTGAAGATGAGGTTTTTCCCGCTTCTCAAGTTCCAAAGCAAGTTTTAATTGCTGTGGATTCGTTACATCTTCTGCATCATCATCTGTTGATGATTGTGGAATTGAATTTATTAAAGCATTAAATTCTATTTTATTTTCGTCATTAAGCTGACGAGCTCTCTTTGCGGCAACGATGATTGCTTCGTAAACATTCGATGCTCTTTGATCAATTTGCCTTAAATCAATTGGACTGATATTCATACTATTTCTCCTTTTTTAATATATCTTTTATTAAACTTTTTATTTGCGAAGTTACTTCTTCTAAATCTTTATTTACAAAAATATAGTCAAATTTATCTTTATAGCTCAATTCCATTTTTGCTCTGTCTATTCGCTTTTGAAGGTCGGCTTCACTTTCAGTTTTCCTCTTTTTCAATCTGTTTACCAATTCTTCAAATGAAGGGACATCAATAAATATCAAGATTGAATCAGGAAAAATTTTTTTTACTGACAGAGCGCCTTTTACATCAATTTCTAACAGTACTGACTTGCCATCTTGAATATTATCAATAACAAAAGTCTTTAAAGTACCGTAGTAATAATCGTAAAATCTTTCCCATTCAATAAACTCATCATTTTTAATTTTTTCAAGGAACTGTTCTTCTGTTAAAAAAAAGTAATGAACACCATCAATTTCATCAGGTCTTTTCGGACGAGTTGTTGCTGAAACTGAAAAAACTATTTCAGGAAATTCAGAAAGTATTCTTCTAACGATTGAAGTCTTGCCACCACCACTTGGTGACGAGATAACAAATATTTTCCCATTCTTCTCAGACACTGCTATTCAATATTCTGTATTTGTTCCCTGATTCTTTCAATCTCTTCTTTAATCACAACTGTACTATGAGTGATGCCAACTGAAAGAGTTTTAGACGAAATTGTGTTTGTCTCTCGGTTCATCTCCTGACAAAGAAAATTTAGCTTTCTGCCAGGTTCCTGCTCTTTCTCAACAGCTTCGAGGAAGAATTTCAGATGACTTCTAAGTCTTACACATTCTTCTGTAATATCCGAACGTTCAGCCAGTATGGCTAATTCGAGCTGTAATCTTTCGTCAATTACAGATGCAATTTTATCTTCAAGCAGTTGTTTCACTTTTTCCTGATATCTCAAAAAATGTTCATTAACACTTCCCGCAGCTTCTGATTCAATTTCATCTAATTTTTTTTCAATCAGTTTAATTCTTTTCTTCAGATCTTTTTCCAATTCCTTGCCTTCTTTTCTTTTCATTTCGAAGAGATTATCTATTGATGATATAACAGCATTTTTAACTACTTCAAATTCTTCATCAGAAATTTCTTCAAGAGTTGTAGTAAATATATCACGACTGTAAAGCAGATGTTCAAGTTTAATTTTATCTGAAACTTTGGCTGCTTTCTTTAATTGCTTTAAGAGTGAAATATAATTTTTTAGTTTCTCTTCATCCAATGAGATTTCACTCTCTGCAATTCCATTTTTCTTCAGAAGAATAACTACACTTAATTTCCCGCGTTTAATTTTACTTTTGATCAATTCACGAAGTTCATATTCCTTGCTCTGAAGAAGTTGCGGAAGTTTCAAAAAAAGTTCAAGATAACGGCTATTGATACTTTTTATTTCAACATCAACTACAAATTTTTTATTACCAGCAGAAGCTCTGCCGTAACCTGTCATACTTAAAATCATATAAAAATCCTGATTAAGAGAGCCAAAAATAAATAATTATTGAGCAGCAGCCAAGATTTATGATAATATATCGTCAGAAGGCTTCGCCAATTCCAAAGTGCATTTCTAGATTTTTGAGGAAATTCTTTTGAAAAATGGTTTTTTGGTCATCAGGGTTGTAAAATTTAAATCCAAAATCCAGTCTGAAAGGCGCAATTGATGAATAATATCTTATTCCCATTCCAGCTGCAACGGCAAACTGATTAAGCACAATTTTTTCATAACCATTCCAAACATTTCCATAATCAGCAAACAATGCTAAGCCCAAACTTTCAGCAAACTTTCGTCTGAATTCAATCGAACCTTCAACAAGAAATGTTCCGCCGCGAGGTGTATTATCACCTCTTGTTCTCAAACCAAAGTATTCAACAGTATCTTTCGGCAAAAGTTCTCTTGAGCGCCAGCCGCGAAGCGAGTTACTGCCACCTGCGAAAAAAGTTTTATTCGGTGGTATCAAATCATAAGAACCTGAAAAAGATTGGATGTAACCTGATTTAAATTTTATTCCGAAAATTCCTTTCCTGTCTCGTGAAATATTCTGAAAAAAAGAAAATGAAGTTTGTATTTTCCAGAATCTTCCTGTTTGATTTACTTCTGCCTGGGCATTTTCTATCTCAAGTTTTGCATCTGTTTCTGACTGAAAAATTTCAGGATAGAAATAAAGATTATAACCCTCTGTGGGAAATAGAAAATTGTCAGTTTTATATGAACCGCTTTCTATTCCAAAAGCTGGTGTAATACTTTTAGCATTAAAATATAAAGCAGATTGAGCCGACCTTGTTTCATATTCAGCTACTTCGATTGAAAACTGAGGTTTAAGCAATGTGATAAAAGTATAAATCGGCATTTCGAAATCAAATGCCTGGCTAGCGCCATAAATTCTTTCAGTTTCCCGAAGCAAAGTTGAGGCACGATAGTAAGCTTTTGTCGTTGTTAAGATTGGTCTGCCGAATAAATATGGCTGCTCTAATCTTAATTCAGTATCAAGAACTCCCTGATAAGTTGAATCGCGATTTTCAGATGACTTAAAGAGATTGGCAAAATTGAAATTCAGAATATCAATCAATCTGAATGATGTTGAAAGTGTAAGTTTGCGAGCATCACCAAATAAATTTTTTCTTATAAAATCAACTCCAAGACCTGTGTTGAAAGAACTAAATTCGTTATCAGCTTTTATTTCAGGTGAAATTTCATTCAATGTTCCTACTTGTGTTACAACTTCGATTGGAACATGAAAATTAAAAGTATCTCTTATTACCGGATTGATAGCAACTGAATTGAATAGACCAGTTCTAAGTAATCTTATTTCACTTCGTTCCAATCTTGATTGATCATAATTTTCTTCCGGAGGAATGTTTACAATTTCTTTAATAAGTTCATCGGTAATCTCATCTGCGCCAACTCCCGTCTTAAAGATTCTCATCCCATCAATATAATATTTATCGCCGCTTTGCAAATAAATATTAACATAAGCTGAATTTGTAACACTATCTTTCAGCACAACAGTACTATCATATTGAGCAAAGAGATAACCATTATTAGTTAGATATTTCAACATACTGTTAATATTGGATTGAACTTCTCCTTGCACATATCGTTGCTGAGGACCAACAGTAATTGAATTTATAACGAGTTGTGTCTTCTCCTCTTCGGGCAGTTTTTCTAAGCCATAAATTTTTACTTCGCCAAATACAGAAGCAACTCCCTCTTTAATTCGGTAAATGAGCGTTGCAGTTTCATCAGTAGAATCAAGAATTACTTCGTGAGAAATTTTGGTATTAAAAAATCCGTTAGCTAAATAAAAATCGAGAATGGCTTGTTTATCAAGAGGAATTTTCAGTGAATCAAAAAATTGTTTTTCGCTGCCAAGTGGTGTAAATGATTTTAAGAATTTCCATAGCCAGAAAGGTGTTTCTTTGCTTTCAATTTGCGCAAGCAAATCAGCTTTACTGAAAGAATTATTTCCTTCAAATCTTATTTCAACAAGTTCAAATGTACTGCTGCGCTGAGCAAATAGGTTCAGTGTAAAAAATAAACTGAATAAAATTAAGGCTGTTCGATGCAAAATCATTCTGACTTTTTAATGAGCAAATTAAATTTAATCATTCCAATGTTATGTCTTCTTCAACAATTCGCAGCATTGGGTAATCTTTTTTAAAGTAAGTATAGAAAAATTCTCTGATGTATTTATCCTGAGTGTTTTTTGAAATAAACAATGAAGGCGGAACAACTGGATCTGCAACAAGATGAGCATAGTAGATTTCTTTTTTACCAAAATCAATTATATATGAAATTACTTCACCACCTCCGCTTCCCATAAAGTATCCTTGAGAATTATAATAAATCAGTTCATAATCTCTCATAGGAAATTTAATTTTATCAACAAGACTTTCTTTAAATGAGCCATTTAATAAATTCGTTTCAAAAACTACCTCAAGTTTATTATCGTTTAAACGAAGCTGATAGAATTTTATACCCCATTCTGATTTATCGTTCTTCTCAATTCCGGCAATAATAGTTTCCTTTCCACTTTCATCAAACACGCCGCCAAAAGCATGAGATGTATTTTCATCGAAAAACTTTTTAATAATCTCAAGCATTTGTTTTTTGTCTTCATAATTCAATGCTGGAATTTTCTCACTCTTATCAGAGCAGGAAATAAATAATAAGAGCACTACAATAAAAATTCTTTTTAATGTTTTATCTGATAACAATTTTCGTCCCTACCTTTACTACTGAAATAAGTTCATCAATATTTTCATTACTAAGTGCTATTGAACCATCCGTCCAGTTAAACACAAACGGAAGATTCTTAAAGAAAAAATTTAATCTGCCAATACCGTGAATTCCGATATTACCGCCTAAATCAGTATCATCGCTTGTACAATCACCATAATAAAATTCAAATTTTAATTTGTTGAATTCTCTCTGAGAGATTATTCCTTTCCTTAGTGCTTCGGATGCATCATCAAGATTCGGATAATTGATTTTAATAAACTTATAATATTTATGCTGCGGTATTATTTCACAGACTTTGTATTCACCCACAGGAGTAGCACCATCGCTAGCAAGTTTTTTTTTATCAGAAAGATTTCGTCCGAAACTTGCTCTGTAAGTTTTTATAAGAACATCACCTTCATACAATTCGAGTGAAAATTTTTTTCTGTCAATTATAATACTAACATCTTCAAGCTTCGTAAAACCTTTTTCAAGCATTGCCTGATCTAATGGAACTTCCCGCTGATTTAATAAAATTCCGTAAGCAAGTACTCCGGCCAGAAAAATAATTATAGTTAAAATGGTAAGAAAAATATTTCTTATCAAAATACCATCTATAAAGCCAAAGATTTTTTTCTGTCCGTTTTGCTGTTCCAATTCTTTCAAACTTTGCTAAAAATTATTTGGAAAAATAATTATTATTAACTTATTATTTAACAACAACTACTCGACATCTAATATACACCAAGTATTCGACACTAAATATGTAACACCAACTACTCGACATCGAATAGACACCAAGTATTCGACACTAAATA
>JAIMAZ010000195.1 GCA_023511695.1 Ignavibacterium sp. | reverse complement strand
AAAGTATCGTGAGTAATTGCAATGATGGCAGGAATTGAATCAATAGCGAAAACAATATCAGAAGATTCAATCAAAAGCAGAGTAAGAAACATTGTGGTAATATATCTTTTTCCATTTTCCTTTATAAAAAATTTTCTCCCCTCATATTCAGGTTTGAGCTTAAAATATTTTATAAAAATTTTAATCAACCAGTTATTTTCAACATCAATCTTTTCATCACCACCAAAAGCCATTTTGTAAGCAGCATAGAGAAGTAACGCGCCGAAAATATAAATGATCGGATGGAATAAATTTATTAAAGCAACTCCTGCAAGGATAAAAACTATTCTAAAGAATATTGCTCCGAGAATTCCCCATTTCAAAATGTGTGGCTGATGTTCCGGTTTAACATTCATAACACTGAAAATCATCAGAAAGACAAACAGGTTGTCAACAGAAAGAGATTTTTCGATTATATAACCTGTAAGAAATTCAATAGCTTTCTGATGACCTTGTTCGAGATAAAAATAAAGGAAGACATTAAAAAGAAGAGCGGTAACTATCCAGATACCGCTCCAAATAAGACTTGCTTTTAGAGTTATCTTTCCGCGCCTGTGATCTGTTACATAAAGATCAATCATCAGCATCACAGCTATTACAACGGAGAAGATGATCCAGAATATTGTTTCTGATATCAAACGAATCCTCTTATGGTAAAAATATTCCTGCAGCTACAACTGTAGTCCACAAGCCGTTTTTATCACCTTCTGCAGATTGAGTGATATTAAAAGTACGAACAATTTTTCCTGACATTTTGTAGATATCTTCTCTTTCACTCCAGTCTTTGTCAGCATCAAACTCAACACCTAAAGTGGTTGCTAACATAGTGGCTGCAAGATCTTCAGCATATTCACCGGCAACTTTTTCTGTCTGTCCGTATGGATGATGTTCAGAAAGGTAACCATAAGCATTTGGATCAGCGGGAATTGCAACTCCGATTGAAGCAGCAATTAATCTGTTTGGTTCGTTAGTGGAATTTCTTGCCATAACACAATGGGTAATCTGTCCCGGCGTAATTAATTTTAATCCTTCTTCAACTGATATTCTTTTGCATCCTATTGGGAAAATACTACTAACAGAAACGAGATTGCAGATTTCAATTTTGGCATTTCTCAATGCTAATTCGAATGAGCTTAAATACTCTTTGTGTCTTCCAACACCTTTAGTGAAGAAAATTTTAGTCGGTAGATACAATTTTTATTTTCCTTTCTTTGTTAGTTTAAGAAATTTTCGTTTACCTACTTTAAGAATCATTCCTGATTTGATTTTGATGTTCTGATGAACATCAGAAACTTTCTCACCATCAACTGAAACTCCGCCTTGCTGAACTAATCTTTTGGCTTCGCCTTTTGATGGTGCAAAGTTTACTAAAAGAAGCAGGTCTAAAATATTGATTTCTTGGTTTTCTTCAATATTAAATTCTTCAATCTCATCAGGTATTTCTTTCTTGATAAATATTTTATCAAATTCTTCCTGAGCTTTGATTGCTGCAGCTTCATCATAATACATTGCTACGAGAGTTCGCGCAAGTTCACGCTTTAAATCCCGAGGATTAGTTTTACCATCTTCAAGTGCAGCTTTAATTTCTTTTAATCTTTCATTCGATACATTTGTTGCTAACTCGAAATAAGTGTAAATCAATGTATCGGGAATTGACATTGTTCTGCCAAAAATTTGTTCCGGCGAATCAGATATTCCGATATAGTTATCATAAGACTTACTCATCTTTTCAATTCCATCAGTTCCAACAAGCAAAGGCATAGTAAGTATTACTTGTGGTTCAACTCCGTATTCTCTTTGAATATCTCTTCCTACCAGCAAGTTAAATTTTTGATCAGTTCCGCCAAGTTCAACATCACTTTGAATTGCTACAGAATCCATTGCCTGAGCAAGTGGATAGAGAAATTCGTGAATACTAATCGGCTCACCAGCTTTGTAGCGCTTTGTGAAATCATCTCTTTCGAGCATTCGCGCCACAGTATATTTTGATGCAAGTTTAATTACATCTTCAAAAGTCATCTTGCCAAGCCATTCAGAATTGTAAACAATTTTAGTTTTGTTCTTATCCAGAATTTTTGAAGCTTGCTGAAAATAACTTTCACCATTTATTCTGGTTTGTTCAAGAGTCAATGCTGGTCTCGTTGAATTTCTACCTGAAGGATCGCCAATCATTCCGGTAAAATCACCTATAATTAAAATTGCCTGATGGCCAAGATGTTGAAACTGAGCAAGTTTCCTGAGAACTACAGAATGTCCAATATGAAGATCTGGACGACTTGGATCACAGCCAAGTTTTATATTCAAAGGTTTACCTGATTTGATTGACTTTTCAATCTTCTGAACTAATTCTTCTTCAGGAATAATCTCAACAGCACCTCGTCTGATGAGATCCATTTGTTCATTTACAGAAGGGAAGTGTGTTTGATTCATTTTTCTTTTAATTCATTTTATTCTGGTTAATTAAAATTTTTCTATAAAAAATTTAATACTTTATTCTGCGTTCCTGTTCACGCTGAAAATCTCTTTTAGCAATCGTTTCCCGCTTATCGTATGATTTTTTTCCTTTTGCCAAAGCAAGTTCAACTTTCACTCTGCCATTTTTGAAATACATTCTTAATGGGATTAATGTTAATCCTTTTTCTTTTGTCTTTCCGATCAATTTTCTTATCTCATTTTTATTCAATAAGAGTTTTCTATCACGAGTTGGATTGTGATTGTTAATATTTCCTTGCCTGTACTCACTAATGTGAGCGCTTACGAGCCATACTTCTCCGTTTTTAATAGTCGCATAACTATCAACAAGATTAGCTTTACCTTCGCGCAATGCTTTTACTTCAGTACCGACCAGAACAATCCCAGCTTCAAAAGTCTGAAGTATATGATATTCGTGTCGGGCTTTACGATTAACCGTAATATTTTTTTCTTCTGATGTCTTGTCCATATTTCAAAAATTTAGTTTCAAAAATTAAGTTAATTGAGCTTAATTACAATGATGTTCGCACAGTTTATTTCCAACTATTCTATCACTTACTGACAATGATTGAAAAGAATCTTGTAACAAATGGTTTATATAATACAATTATTCAGTCACATTACTCGGCGTTTCAATTAGTTTTGTAAATCATTGGGGGCTGTCCAAAAAGTAAACTTTTATGTCACACTGATACTTCATCCGTCAGATGACGGAGACTGATGTCGAAGTGTAATTTTGATTCAAATTGTCAGTCTTCGACAAACTCAGCCTGACAATTTATAACTTATTTGACAAGCACATACGGAAACTGCAGGTAAAACTATTTTTTGAGTAAGGTGATTTACTCAGCTGCTTCAGCAGTTTCAAAAATAACTGATTGTTTATTTAATTGATTTGATGAATTGAAATAAAAGAATTTTTCGAACAAATTATTTAAAGATTCAAATATTAAATTTATGAGATTGCAGCTGTTTTATTAACAAAATAGTCTCAAATTGCTAAATGGAAATAAGAACTTATTTACTATCTTTGCCAAAATTTTTTAAGGAATTATGATTAGAAAAATTATTTTATTATCAGTTTTAATTATAAACATTCTTCATTCCCAAACATTTAAAGTTGAAAGAATTGAACCACCAAATTGGTGGATAGGAATGAAATACGATACTGTTCAGATACTTCTTTATGGTGAAAATGTAGGCAATGCTGAAATCTTTCCTGCACATCGTGGCGCAACAATTATTGATTACCATAAAGCTGAAAGTCCAAATTATCTTTTCATTGATTTACTGATTGATAATTCTTTAAATGAAAATTTAAATTTTGAAATCGGTCTTGCAACTAATGATTATGACACCGTTATTACTTTCCCTTTACTTATGCGTGAGAAAAGAGATAAAGCATTTCAGGGTTTTAATCAGAAAGATGTTGTTTATTTAATTATGGCTGACAGATTTTGTGATGGTAATCCTGATAACAATAAAGCAGGAGATAGTCTTGATGAATTTACTGAAAAAGATCTTGACGGCAGAAAAGGTGGTGATATTGAAGGAATAATTTCCAAACTTGATTATCTCAACGAACTTGGTGTAACAGCATTATGGATTACACCAATGCTTGAAAATAATATGTATATGAGTTATCACGGTTACGCTGCAACTGATCTTTAC
Source organism: Ignavibacterium sp. (assembly GCA_023511695.1). Taxonomy (GTDB): domain Bacteria; phylum Bacteroidota; class Ignavibacteria; order Ignavibacteriales; family Ignavibacteriaceae; genus Ignavibacterium. The sequence goes on along the minus strand of JAIMAZ010000195.1, from coordinate 1,804 downwards.
AAAATTGATCCACGATTTGGAAGTAACGAGCTTTACAAAAAACTTGTTGATAAAGCTCATCAACATAATCTGAAGATTATAATGGATCATGTTTCAAATCATATCGGAATCAATCATTGGTGGATTAAGGATTTACCTTTTAACGATTGGATAAACGGAAAACCCGGTAATCACCTTCCGGCAAATCATAATAAAATGACTTTTCCTGACCCACATAGTCCTGGTGAATCAGTTGCATTAACTTGGGATGGCTGGTTTACTAATTATATGCCTGACCTGAATCAGCGAAATCCCTTCTTAAAAAAATATCTTATTCAAAACACAGTGTGGTGGATTGAATATCTTGGTATTGATGGAATTCGTGAAGACACTTATCCTTATGTTAATCAATACTATCTCTCTGATTGGGCTAAAACTATTTTGAACGAGTATCCGGAATTTAATATCGTTGGAGAAATCTGGACTGGTGAAGCACCTTTCTTAGCTGCTTACCAAAGAAATAATAAATTTGGATTGAAGATAAATTCCAATCTTCCTTCGGTAACTGATTTTGCACTTGCTGATGCATTTCGTGATTACCTTTCCGGAAGAAAAGGTCTCGATGCCGTGTTCAATATTATTGCAATGGATTTTATTTATTCTGAACCAGAGAATCTTTTAACATTTATTGATAATCACGATATTGCCCGCGGTTTGTATCTTGCAAATGGCAATGTTGAAAAATTTAAAGTTGCATTAACTATTCTTCTTACAACCCGCGGCATTCCAAAAATTCTTTATGGAACAGAGATTGGAATTGTGGGTGATGATAGACACGGAACAATAAGAACACCATTTCCCGGAGGATTTAAGTTCAGTGATCACGATGCTTTTTCTAAATGTGGAAGAAGTGATTATGAAAATGATCTATTCAACTTTACCAAAAAATTAATTTGGTTGAGAAAAGAATTTAACTCTCTCTCCGAAGGCGAACTTTATCATTACTTTCCGTTTAATAATGTTTATGTTTATTTCAGGAAGTCGAACGATGAAACTACTATGATTGTTGCTAATGGAAGTGATAAAGAACAGAAAATTAATTTTTCTGATTATAAAGAAATGCTTTCATCATCAAAAAAAATAATTGATCTCTTCAGTGATGAAGAAATTTTAATAAATAAAGAAAATAATTTATCAATTAATCCTCTTAGCACAAGAGTATTTCTATTGGAAAAATAGTCTGAGGAAATTTTTATGCTTGAAATACAAAAAAAACTTACTAATACTTTCTATGCATTGCTGGCATTGCCTGCAACTGCAATGGGATTTGCTTTATCAATTCAGATTTCTGCTTTAAGCTGGATACTCAGCACAAAGTACAAACTTGATATTCACGATGTTGGATTAGTTTGGGCTGCAGGTCCAATTGCAGGAATTCTTGGACAAGTGATTATCGGAATCATTAGTGATAACGTCTGGTTCTTAAACGGAAGAAGACGACCATTCATATTGATTGGTGGATTTCTCGCAGCAATGATGTTGCTTGCTTTACCAAATATTGATGTAATCTCCTCAGCACTTGGTATTGATGGAATTCTTGGAGTTGCAATTGCAGTTGCATTAACTCTAGACCTTGCAATCAATATAAGTTTTAATCCAACGCGTTCAATCATTGCTGATGTAACTCCTGAAGGTGTTGAACGAACAAAGGGTTATACCTGGATGCAAACTATTTCAGGAACTTTTGGTGTGCTTGCTTATGTAATTGGCGCAGTATGGAATAATTATGTTTTGATTTACTTTGGTGTTTTTCTTGTGCTTGTAC
>JAIMAZ010000194.1 GCA_023511695.1 Ignavibacterium sp. | reverse complement strand
GAATTTCCTCAGAATATTTTTTAATTACTGATGCAAAATAGAAAATTCAATTAGCATAATAAACCACTTCGATAATTCAAGAAGAATTAATGCATCATAATTCCTAAAATTAGATAGAGAATTGCGGCAATAGCTCCGGCAGTTAAAGCGTAAGGCAACTGAGTTTTAACATGATCAATATGATCACTTGCTGAAGCCATTGAAGCAATAATTGTTGTATCAGAAATTGGTGAGCAATGATCTCCAAAAACTCCACCGCCGAGTGCTGCAGCAATTGTTAGATAAAGATTTGCATCAAGAGCTTGTGCCATTGGAATTCCAATTGGAAGCATTATAGCAAATGTTCCCCACGATGTTCCGGTTGCGAAAGCAATAAAACAAGCAACTAAAAAAATTATCACCGGAACAAAATTAGGTGAAAGCCATTGCTTCGATAGTTCGGCAGTATAAATTCCTGTTCCAAGTTCACGACAAACCGTTCCAATGGCAAAAGCAAGCATCATCAGTAATGCAAGTGGAATCAATCCACCAATGCCTTTGAAGATTAGTTCAATTGTTTCAGCAAATGTGAAAATTTTTTGAGAGATGTATAAAATACTTGCTACAATAATTGCAGTGAGAACTGAATATAAAACTGCTGTTGAACCGGAACCTTTTCCTAATGCAGTAAATATTTGTTCATACCAGTTCAATGAAGAAATATTTTCTACCTGACTCCATCCAGTATAAAGCAACATCAAAGGCATCATTCCAACCATCACAGAAATCGGAATAATCATATTAATTGCTTTTTCTTTTATATTAACTTTTTTCTCAAGCGAAACCACATCGGCAGAAATTAATGGAATGGCTCCATCTCTTAAAACTTTTCCTTCCTTTTGAGCACGCAGTTCTGCTATTTTCATTGGACCAAAATCTTTCTGAGTAAAAATCACGAGTAGAACCATTGCCATAGCGAGCATTGGATAAAAATTAAATGGAAAAGCATTAACTAATACCGAAAGAGGATTTGATAATCCCTGTGCAGCAATAAGTCCCATTATATAAGCTCCCCAGGCATTCAGTGGAATTAAAATACAGGTCGGAGCTGAAATTGAATCTGCAATGTAAGCAAGTTTTTCTCGTGGTATTTTTAGTTTATCAAAAACAGGTCTGAAAACAGTTCCCACAGTAAGTGCATTAATACTTGACTCAACAAATATTGCAGTGCCGGTTGCCCAGGCTAATAGCTGAACTGTTTTTCTGCTTTTGCCAATTTTTTTCTGTTCGAGGTAATCCAAAAATTTATTTATCCATTTCACAAATCCGGCAACTCCACCTGATCTTTGAATGAATGCAATCAAAGCTCCAACAAGACTGCTGAACATAATTGTTCTTGTATTACCACTGTCTTTAAAAACATCAACAAGTGCCTGAATGGTTGCAGTAGTACCGTTAATTAAATTTCCATCGCTGAGAATTATCCACCCTAACCATACACCAAATAACAAGGAAACAAAAACCTGTCTTGTTTTAATTGCAAAAACAATTGCAAGAACTGGTGGGAGCAATGATAAAAATCCGTAATGTTCCATAAAGAAATGAAAAATGTTTTTTATAATATTTATTTCAAATCTAAAAGAATGTAGTAGTGATTTACAAATTAAATAGTTATAATTCGGAAAATTGTCTTAATTGTACAGAGCATTTATTATCTCAAGTTAAACAAAATCAGAAATTGAATGATAAGGACTTGCATTTTCCTTAAGATTAAAAATTCTTAACGAAATTATTACTTAAACTTCTTGATGAAAGATTCTTATGCAGTTAGATTAGTTATGTAATTATTTTTAATTACGGCAATGGAAAAATAAAAATGATTAAGATTGAAGGTTTAACTGAAGCAACAGCTTTAACTATTCTTAACTCAGAAATTTCTTCTTCAGTGAGAAAATATCTCAATCAAATACTTCCGATAAGTGATGAACAAATTGATTTTTATCACCATAACGGATTTGTAAAAATTGAAAATGTGGTTGAGCAGGAATTTCTTCCCGAGTTGAAAAGAATAGTTGAAGCAGCCGTGTTGATCAGGAAAGGCAAAGATGAGCGTGACTTGAAAGAAAAATCACAATATGAACAATCTTTCCTTCAGTGTGGTTATTTGTGCTGGGATTTTCCTGCTGTTAAAGAAATAGTTTTTGCTAAAAGATTTGCCGGAATTGTAAAAGCTCTGATGAAAGCTGAACATATAAGACTATGGCATGATCAGGCATTGTTTAAAGAACCTGGCGGAAGAATTACCGATGCACATCAGGATTGCAGTTACTGGCCAATTCGCGAACCTCAGTTTTCTTCAACAATGTGGTTAGCTTTAGTTGATGTACCGATTGAAAAAGGTTGTTTATATTTTTATCCCAAGACAAACGACCCTAATCTGAAAGAGTATGTAGATATTTTCAAAAATCCACATCAACCGAAATTTCTTAATGAAAAAGAAAAAGTATTTGTTCCATTGAAAGCCGGCGACGCTACTTTCCATTCAGGACTGACATTTCATGGTGCCGGAGAAAACAAAACAAATGATATGCGCGAGGCAATGACTGTTATTTATATTAAAGATGGAGTTACATTCGATTCTTCTGATGAAAGAAATAAAACTCACACTTCGTGCATTGGACTAAATAACGGAGATATAATTAACACTAAATACACACCTATTTTAATCTGAAAATATTATGACTAAACTTTTACAACTTGCAGCGATCATAATCCTTGCATTTATTCTTTCAAATTGTGCCTCTTCTACTAAAATAATTTTTGTTTCAGATCTACATTATCCAAAAGAGCTTAAAATTATTACACGCACAGATTGGGGCTGGCAGCCGCTTTCAAAAACTTTACCTAAACATAAAATTGATAAGATTACTATTCACCACGGCGGAGAGTTTTTTTCTGAAGATAAAGATATGATTCAGTATTTGAAAAATCTTCAGAGCTGGAGCAGAAGTGAAAAGAAATGGATTGATATTCCTTATCATTTTATGATTGATCTTAAAGGAAACATTTACGAAACAAGACCGATAAATTATCCCGGCGATACTAATACTGATTACGATGTTAGAGGACATGCACTTATTTGTGTTGTTGGTAATTACGAAGTACAAAAAGTAAATCAAAATCAATTAAATGCACTCGTTAATCTTGTATCATTCTTAAAAGATAAATTCAAAGTTTCTGATAAGGATATTAAAGGACACAGAGATTATACAAACCAAACAGTTTGTCCCGGAGAAGATTTATATAAATACATATCTAATGGCACAATCGTTCGATTAGTAAACAAAAAAAATCTCATTGTTAAAACTAAAGCAAAAGTAAAAACAGGAATTGAAGTTTTGCGAGAAAGAAATTTTGATTTGCTGAAAGGAAAAAGAGTAGGACTGATTACAAATCCAACCGGTGTTGATAGTAAATTGAAATCTACCATTGACATTTTATTTGAGTCACCTGAAGTTAATCTTGTTGCACTATACGGACCTGAACACGGAGTTCGTGGAAATTATTCTGCAGGAGAATATGTTGATTTTTATATTGATGAAACAACCAAATTACCTGTTTATTCTCTTTACGGAAAAACGAGAAAGCCAACTCCCGAAATGCTGAAAGATGTTGATGTTCTTGTTTTTGACATTCAGGATATTGGCAGCCGATCTTACACTTACATAAGCACAATGGGTTTAGTGATGGAAGCTGCTGCTGAGAATGAAAAAGAAGTTGTCATTCTCGATCGACCAAATCCTTTAGGTGGAAATAGAATTGAAGGCAATATAGTTGAAGATGGTTATTTTTCTTTCGTGAGTCAGTTTCCAATTCCTTACATTCACGGATTAACAGTTGGTGAATTGGCTATGTTATTGAACGAAGAAGGAATGCTTACGAATAAAATCAAATGCAAACTTTCAGTTGTAAAAATGGAAGGATGGCAACGAAGTATGTTTTTTGAAGAGACAGGTTTACCATGGGTTTTAACCTCACCGCACATTCCTCATCCTTATTCAGCATTTTATTATGCTGCATCAGGAATAATTGGTGAGCTTCGTGGAGTATTATCAATTGGTGTTGGATACACTTTGCCTTTTCAAACATTCGCTGCTGAATGGATAAATTCAGTTGAACTTGCTGATAAAATGAATTCGTACAAATTACCCGGAGTAATTTTCAGACCAATTACTTACAAGCCCTATTACGCTTTCGGAAAAGATAAGATGTTAAACGGAGTGCAGATTCATATATTTGATTATGAAAATGTTGAGCTGATTCCAATTCAATTTTATTTCCTTCAGGCAGTAAATGAACTCTATGGTAAAAATCTTATTATTGAAGGAAGTAACAATGATATGTTCGACAAAGTTCTTGGTACAAATAAAATAAGAGAGATGTTTATTAAAAATCAGAAAGTGGAGGAGATAATTCCATATCTGAATAAGGACATTGATAATTTCAGACAGATTGCAAAAAAATATTATTTATATGATTAGCTTAACCAGATTTGATATCAATAATTGAGCATTGATCGTTGAATATTGTTTGTTGAGCATTGAACATTTGATTATTGATATTGTCCGTTAGTTACTAAATTCTCAATGCTCAATTTTCAATTGATTATTGAAAGGTAAGCAATATCTATATAAAAAATAATCTTTTAGGATAATTCAGGATAAAGAAAAATAAATTATGAACTACTTCGAAACCGAATTTATTCACTATAAAAATAATCAACTTTATGTTGAAGAGGTTCCTGCTGAAGAATTAGTAAAAAAATTTGGAACTCCGCTTTATGTTTACAGCCGTAATCACTTCATAAACCAGTACAAAAAGTTTGATTCAGCATTTAAAGAAATTGATCATCAAATATTCTTTGCAATGAAATCAAACTTTAATCTGAGTGTGATTGATACTTTCGTAAAACTCGGAAGTGGAGTTGATGTTAACTCAGAGGGAGAATTATTTCGTGCACTGAAAACAAATGTTTCATCAAACAAAATTATTCTTACAGGAGTCGGCAAAACAAAAAATGAAATCCGACTTGGATTAGAAAAAAATGTTTTGATGATAAAAGCAGAATGTGAAGAAGAAGTTGAACTGATAAACAAAATTGCCGGCGAAATGAATCAAGTTGCATCAGTGGCTCTGCGCGTTAATCCTGATGTTGATGCTCAAACTCATCCTTATATTTCAACAGGTTTATCGAAGAACAAATTCGGGATTGATACTGAAACTGCGATGTCAATTTATCGTAGACGAAATCAATTCAGGAACATTCAATTTACCGGAATTGATATGCATATAGGTTCTCAGATAACTTCAATCGATCCGTTTCTTGAAGCAATATCAAAAATGAGCGAAATGTATTTTACACTTAAAAGCGAGAAACTTAAGTTAAAACATTTTGATATCGGTGGCGGAATAGGCGTAGAGTATAACAGCGAAAAATCTTTTTCAATTGAAGAATTTGCTTCAAAGACAATTTCGCTTTTCAAAAAATTAGATTGCAAAATTTTATTCGAGCCTGGAAGATTTTTAACTGCCAATGGTGGAATTCTTTTAACTGAAGTTCTCTACAATAAACGAAACGGGAATAAAAAATTTATTATTGTTGATTCAGCTATGAACGATTTACTTCGACCGACTATTTATCAGGCATATCATCACATACAACCAGTCTTAAAATTTGAAAACAGAGAAATTCAGACTGCTGATATTGTTGGACCTGTATGTGAAACAGGAGACTATTTTGCAAGGGATAGAGAAATTTCGGAAACAAAATCAGGTGAATACCTGGCAGTTATGTCCGCTGGTGCTTATGCTATGACGATGGCTTCAAACTACAACGCACGCCGAAGAGCTCCGGAAATAATTATTGATGGAGAACAAATTATTATTGCAAGAAGCAGAGAAACATTTGAACATTTACTCTGGGATGAAAAAATTATTTAAGCAATCCTAAATAACTTTAGGGACAAGGCTTGCCTTGT
>JAIMAZ010000193.1 GCA_023511695.1 Ignavibacterium sp. | reverse complement strand
ACAGGAAAAATTAGTAATGTAGACTTCTGAAAAATTGGTTTTTAAAAATTAGAATCGCTAAACTGATCACTAGGGTAGCTGTCTCATAGATGTCATTCCGAATCTTGTCTATCGGCAGACAGGTTTATTTCGGAATCTAATGCTTGGATTTTTAAGAAAAATGAGAACCTGATCCCGATAAATCGGGACAGGTTGAAAAAAATCGAATTGTGTGACAGCCACCTAAAGGATAGTCGATGATTAAGCAGAATATTTAAATCAGCGTAAATCTGTCGAACCTGCCTTTGCCGGCAGGCAGGCCTGTGTCATCGGCGTGCAATTGGCTTTAAGTAATTATGCGTACAATCTTTCACCTCGACCTTGATGCTTTCTTTGTTTCTGTAGAGAGAATTCTCGATCCGAAGTTGAACGGCAAACCTGTAATTGTTGGTGGTGATCCGAAGTATGGAAGGGGAGTTGTTGCAGCTTGCTCTTATGAAGCACGCGCTTATGGATTACATTCTGCAATGCCGATTAGAACTGCCTATCGTCTCTGTCCGCATGGAATTTATCTACACGGACATTTTGAAGAATATGAAAGATACTCTCAAGCTGTTAAAAATATTCTTGAACAATATGCCCCTTTGGTTGAACAGGCTTCAATTGATGAATTTTATCTTGATATGACAGGCACGCAAAAAATGTACGGTTCGATGTTTGCCTTTGCTTCAAAACTACAGGAAGAAATATGGAATAAACTCTCTCTGCCTTGTTCAATCGGAATAGGAAGCAACAAAACTATTGCAAAGATTGGATCTGATTGTATGAAGCCAAAAGGAATAACATTTATTATTCCTGGAATGGAGAAAGAATTTCTTGCGCCAATGCCTGTTGAAACAATTCCAGGTGTTGGAAAAGTTATGAAAGAGCAGCTCAACTCGCGAGGAATTTATCGCATTGGTGATATTACAAAATTACCTTCTGATTATTTTTCAATTGCATTTGGTAAGTATGGAGTTGATTTGTGGAGAAAAGCCAACGGTGAAGGAGCAGAATATCTTACAATTCAAAGAGAACGAAAAAGTATTTCAAGAGAAACCACATTCGGAAAAGATGTTACAAGTGATGAAGAACTGAAACAAACATTATTCTATCTTACCGGGAAAGTATGTCAATCACTTCGTAAAAGAGGTTGGGAAGCATCAACCGTTGAGATTAAGCTTCGTTACATTGATTTTCAAACTTTAATTCGTTCGAAAACTATTCAACCAACTGATGACGATAAAATTGTTTTTGAGACAGCGTGGGAATTACTAAAGAAAGCAAAAACCCGTCGTGTTGCAGTCAGATTGATTGGAATTGGTTTAACTAACTTTTCACCTGCAAGTGAACAGGAATTTTTGTTTGATGATATAGAAATCAAAAGAAGAAAAATGTTAAAAGTTGTAACTAAAATTCGGGATAAATATGGTTATGATTCTATCTGCTTTAAAGCATAATGAATTCATTTTTATGGTAGATGGAGTAACTTAAACTTTGACTCTTTTAGTTTATTTATAAAATCAGGTTCAGGTTTTTCTTTGAAAATTATAAAAGATAATTGTCCTTTTGGAATAATTTTTAATTTGCTTAGAAAATTATAGATAGAACTGACATTATAATTCATTTCATAAAAAGCTATTAATGGCAACTTTAAGGCTGCAGCGAGTTTTTCAATTTCACGTTCTGAAAATTTATAGACATAATTGATTGGTCTATCTTCAAAAAAACTTTCGTATGAAAATCTATTCTTCCAAAATTTATTTAATAGCAACGGATCAATTTTATCCAAAACATTTTTCAAAAACACAAGCATAGAAATTTTGGAAAGCATATCTACCGGCTCACAGAGAGCAATTATTGCTTTTCTTGAAACCCTTAACATCTCATAGATTGCTATTGAAGGACGTGGAAGATGATGAAGCATTTCTTTACAAACTAAGTAATCATAAGAATTATCAGGCAAATCAATTTTCTCGGCATTTATTTTCAAATATTTTTCGATAAGATTTCTTTTATTTGCCTCTGCTAAAAAAGCATCCGAGATGTCCGAAGCAGTTGCATCTTGATTATGTTTTAATAAATAATTCGCTTCAAAACCAGTGTAATCTCCTATTGTTAACCAACTATTTTTAATTTCTAAAAAGGGATTTAAAACTTCAAATGGTGAAAGTAATTTTCTGTTTTGTTCATCATTTTGATAAAAAGGTTTAAATCGCTCTTCAACTTCTTTGTTGAAAATATTAATGATGTGTTTTTCATGGTCTGAATAACTATTATTTAAGTACATATAACTCCATAGCATTAAAAGAAAAAAATAATTTTATCAACCCGGAGGCCAATTCATTTTTCTGCCGCCAAGTAAATGCATATGCAAATGGTAAACTTCCTGTCCACCATTGTTACCACAATTGAAAACTAAACGAAATCCATCTTCAGCGATTCCCAAGTCACTTGCAATTTTATTTGCTGCATCGAACATCTCTCCAAGCAATTCAGCGTGTTCTTTGCCTTTGATGTCTGTTACTTTTGGAATTTCAGTTTTAGGAATTATAAGTATATGAACAGGAGCTTGAGGTCTAATGTCTTTGAATGCAAGAACATTTTCTGATTCATAAACAATGTCAGCTGGAATTTCTCTGTTTATAATTTTTGAAAAGATAGTTGACATTTTTATTCCTCCTTTTCAATTCCATATTTTCTCATTTTGGTGTAAAGATGACTTCGCTGGATATCCAGTATTTCTGCAGTCTTACTGATGTTCCAATCATTTGCCTTTAGCTGCTTGAGGATAAAAGCTTTTTCAGCTTTTTCTTTGAATTCCTGAAATGAATTACTCGTATCAATCAGATTATCAAGCGATGCCTGAGTTCCCGCAAACAGAAAATCAATATCCTTTGAAGTGATTTCTCTCTTATCAACAATGATTATAATTCGTTCTACAATATTTCTAAGCTCTCTTACATTTCCTGTCCAAGGTTGTGCCTGAAGAATTTTAATTGCATCTTCGCTGAAGCGAACTGGAGGTTTCTTATGCTTAGTTGTTATTTCTTTGCAAAAGTGCTCAACTAAAATCGGAATATCTTCAACTCTTTCTCTTAATGGTGGAACGTGAATCGGAATGACATTTAATCTATGATATAGGTCTTCTCTGAAATTTCCTTTGTGAATTTCTTCAAGCAGATTTTTATTTGTTGCAGCTATAATCCTCACATCAACATCAATTTTTTTTCCACCACCGACTCTTTCAATTCTCCCTTCTTCAATTGCTCTGAGAACTTTTGCCTGTGCCTGCAAACTCATATCACCAATTTCATCAAGGAAAATTATTCCTTTGTTTGCAAGCTCGAACTTTCCGATTCTCTGCGAAACAGCTCCAGTAAATGAACCTTTTTCGTGACCAAATAATTCTGATTCAATGAGTTCATTCGGAATGGCTGCACAGTTTACCTCAATAAATGGTTTATCTTTTCTTTCACTTTTTTTGTGAATTGCTCTTGCGACTAATTCTTTCCCTGTTCCATTTTCACCGGTAATTAAAACTCTGGTTTCAAGTGGTGCCACTTTGTCAATGAGCTCAAGAATTTTTTGTATGGCTTTACTCCTGCCAAGAATTTCACCCTCTCCAACAAAAGTTTTCTTTATCTCTTCGTTTTCTTCTTTCAGTGTTGCTTGTTCAGTTGCATTTCGCACACTGATCAAAAGTTTATCACGGTCAATTGGTTTTTCGAGAAAATCAAATGCACCAAGTCGTGTTGCTTTAATAGCATTTTCAACGCTGCCGTGTGCAGAAATAATTATAACTGATGTTGAAGGTTTTGCTTCTTTAATTTTTTTCAGAACTTCAAAGCCATTCATTTCAGGCATTTGAATATCTAACAGAACAGCTGAAAAATCCTGCTCGTTAAATTTTTTTAATCCTTCAATTGCACTGGTTGTTGAATCAACAGCATAACCTTCGTATTCAAGAATCATGCTTATGCTGTCGCAAATTTCTTTTTCATCATCAATGATTAGTACAGGTTTCATAATACAAATCTAAAAAAATTTAGTGACCGAAATAATAAAATTTGTGATGGTAAAATTGTCTTGTCTTTTTTAAGCAGTTTGCCGAAAAGTCTTCCGTAATAATTAACATCTATATCTCTGTAATCAATATTGCTTTGAACTTTAAAACTTTCTTCAAAAGCTTCCACAAAATAACCAATTAGCTCACCTAAATCAAAGATATTTGATTCGTATGAAAGAAAAGCACTTCCAAAAAAGTGTGCAAGTTTATCGAGGTCGCCATAATCATTTTCAGGAGTATCTATAAAAAAATATCGTGGTAGATTTTCATTTTTCTTATTGAAAATATCTTCGTCAGCAGATATTAACGGATAGTTTACGATAACATTGAACAGCGGCAGTTTAATTGGAACTTCACGATAAGGTACAGTTGCAAACATTAAAGATAACAGAGTTTCACTATAGTCTTTATTATTAATTTCTAAAGCTTTCAGATATATCGAATCAACTGAAGCTAAATCTCCATTAATTTTTCTGATTTCTAAAAAATGATTTGATGCAATGTATTCGGTTATTGAATTAACTGCGCGGGAAAGATTGCTTTGTTGACTTAAAATGTTTTGACTAATTATCAATATTATGAGAATGCTGAATAATCTCATTTATGTCTGTATAACTCCGGGATTGAACTTAGGCATTTCCGGATTGTGATTAGCTGCTTCTATGCAAAGCGAAATCCATTCACGGGTTTTTGCTGGATCAATTATTTCATCAATCCATAATCTTGCTGAAGCATAAACGGGGTTACTTTTTTCATCATAAGATTTTAAGATATCGTTAAGAAGTTTTTTCTTTTCTTCTTCACTGAATTTATGTCCGCTTTTTTCTTCCTGCTTTAATTTAATATCCAGCAAAACACTACTTGCCTGATTTCCTCCCATCACAGAAATTTTTGCATTCGGATATGCAAAGATGAATCTTGGATCATAAGCTTTACCGCACATTGCGTAATTGCCGGCACCAAAACTGTTTCCAACTATGATTGTGATTTTTGGCACGACTGAATTCGCAACTGCATTTACCATCTTTGCGCCATCTTTAATAATTCCTCCGTGTTCAGCTTTACTTCCAACCATAAATCCGGTAACATCCTGAAGAAATAACAAAGGAATTTTTTTCTGATTACAATTCATAATAAATCTTGTGGCTTTATCAGCAGAGTCAGAATAAATTACTCCGCCAATCTGCATTTCACCAAGTTCTGTTTTAACAACGTTCCTTTGATTTGCAACAATTCCAACAGCCCACCCATCAATTCTTGCGTAAGCTGTTATTATTGTCTTTCCATAACCAGCTTTGTACTCATCAATTTCTGAATCATCAACTATGCGTGCAATTACTTCATACATATCGTAAGGTTTGATCGTATCTTCAGGAAGCAATGAATAAATTTCTTTTGGTTCAAATTTCGGTGGCTTAGATTCAATTCGATTGAAACCTGCTTTTGAATATTCACCAAATTTGGAAACGAGATTTCTGATTTGTGAAATACATTCGTCATCATTTTTCATTATGTAATCGGTAACGCCTGAAATGTTAGATTGCACTCTTGCTCCGCCGAGTGATTCATTATCTATCACTTCTCCAATTGCCGCTTTAACAAGATGAGCACCAGCAAGAAAAACTGAACCTTCACCTTCAACAATGAGTGCTTCATCAGACATTATTGGTAGATATGCGCCGCCGGCAACACAAGGACCCATTATTGCTGCTATTTGTGGAATTCCCATTGAGGACATTTTAGCATTGTTGCGAAAGATTCTTCCGAAGTGTTCTTTGTCAGGAAAGATTTCATCTTGCAGTGGAAGAAAAACACCAGCACTATCAACAAGATAAATTATTGGAAGACGATTCTCCATTGCAATTTCCTGTGCGCGAAGATTTTTCTTTGCTGTTATTGGAAACCACGCACCGGCTTTTACAGTTGCATCGTTCGCTACAATGACACAAAGTCTGTTATGAATTTTTCCAATTCCATAAATAGTTCCGGAGGAAGGTGCGCCGCCAAATTCTTCATACATTCCATAAGCAGCTAAGGTACTT
>JAIMAZ010000020.1 GCA_023511695.1 Ignavibacterium sp. | reverse complement strand
CTCATACAAAGATTTAATGAACTTCAACCCTGAATTTCTCTATGATCCACGAACATTAAAAAATAAATTACTGTCAATTGCATTTAAAAACGATTCACCTTTTCCGTGGATAAGAATTAAAAGATGAGTAAAGAAAGGAACATTCTTCTTCTTACTCCGGGATTTCCAAAGGATGAAAATGATTATTTGTGCATTCCTCCGCTTCAGGATTTTTTATTAGCACTCAAAAAGAATTTCCCATCTGTTAACATAACTGTTGCTGCATTTCAATATCCTTTTATGCAGGGCAGATACAATTGGAATAATATTTCTGTTTTCAGCTTTGGCGGAAGAAATTCAAAGCTTGAAAAAATATTTGTCTGGGATAGTGCAATAACTCTTGCAAAATATCTTAAAGAAAAAGATCAACTTGATGTTGTGCACTCATTATGGTTTGGAGAATGTGCTTTTATTGGAAACAGAATATCATCCAGATTTAATATCAAACATATCTGCACTTTAATGGGTCAGGATGTTTCAACAAAAAATTTTTATCTGCGATTGTTGAACAAAAATAAGTTAACAGTTGTATCTCTTTCACAAAACCAATCTGATTTATTCAGACAAATAACCAGACAGAATGTTGATGAAGAAATTTTCTGGGGAGTTCATAATCAGCATTTTGATTCTAACAAAAAAAGAGAAATAGATCTACTTGGAGTGGGTTCGCTAATCAATCTTAAAAACTACAAAGCTTTTATAAATGTTCTCAACAAATTGAAAAGTGAATTCCCTGCAATCAAAAGTATGATAATCGGTGATGGCAATCTTCGTAAAAAACTTATTCAACAAACCAAACTACTCGGACTTCATAATAATATTGAATTTACAGGCAATCTTAAACGCTCTGAAGTTTTTAACATTATGCAGAAAAGTAAAATACTACTTCACCCATCCTTATTCGAAGGTTCAGGTTTGGTTTTTGCTGAAGCACTTGCAAATGGAATGCAGATCGTTTCTTACAATGTTGGCTATGCGAAAGAAATCGATAAATGGAACATCGCCAAGAATGAAGATGAACTTTTTCATCATTGTAGAAATCTGCTAAACAAAAATCTCTCATTCGAGCCGACCAACATTTTTCCGATTGAAGAAACTGTTAACCGTTATGCAAAACTTTACGGACTAATTAACTGATTTATGAATAACAAAATAATTTTATTCAATCCACGAAGTGCAAAATGGAAACATCGGATTCCAAATTCGATTCTTCAGGTCGCTGCATCAATTCATAATAAGTTTGATTATGTTTTTGTTGATGGTAATCTTGAACAAGATTGCTGGAATAAAATTAAATCTTATCTCGATTCAAACGAGTTCAGATATTTTGCAGTAACTGTTATGCCCGGAACGCAGTTAAAGCAGGCAATTCCATTTTCAAAAGCTGTAAGAGAAAATTATCCGGATGTCAAAATCATTTGGGGCGGATATTTTGCTTCAAATCAATCTTATGTTTCACTTAACTCCGGTTTTGTTGATTACATTATTAATGGACCAGGAGATGAAGCTTTTCCTCAATTGTTGGAAGCACTGGAAAACAAAATAGACATTTCAGGAATAAAAAATTTAATATTTAAAAATGATAACGAAATAATCAGAACAGCTAAAGCAGATTTACTTGATCAGGATTCTTTGCCTCCGCTTCCTTATGATTATCTGAATAAATTTTATCCGATTGAAAAATATCTTGGTAAAACTTTTTTAGGAAAAAGAACTGCGGCTTATCATTCAAGTGTTGGTTGTCCTTTTACCTGTTCCTTCTGCGCAGTTGTTCCGATTTATGAAGCACGCTGGAAAGGAAAATCTGCACAAAATATTTTTAATGACTTAATGTTCCTGAAAGAAAATTTTAAGATTGATGCAGTTGAATTTCATGATAATAATTTTTTTGTCTCAGAGAAAAGAACAGCTGAGTTTTCTGTGTTGATAAGAAATCATAAAATCAACTGGTGGGGAGAAGGAAGAATTGATACAATTGATAAATACAAAGACGATTCTCTTGCTTTAATGAAAGAAGCCGGATGCAAAATGATTTTCTTCGGCGCAGAGACAGGCAATGACAACATTCTTAAACAAATGGATAAAGGCGGAACTCAAAGCAGAAAGCAGATTATAAACTTTGCAGCGAGATTAAAAAAGTTTAACATCATTCCTGAATACTCTTTTGTTCTTGGTTTGCCCGCCGAAAATGAAAGGGAAGTTTATCAGCAGATAAATGATGACATTGATTTTATTAAAGAGATTAAACAAGTAAATCCCGATACTGAAATTATTATTTATGTTTACTCGCCTGTACCGACAGAAGGTTCTGAATTGTATAAACAAGTCAGAAAAGCTGGTTTTCATTTTCCGGAAAAACTTGAAGATTGGTTGAATCCGCAGTGGGAAAATTTTGATTTGAGAAAAAATCCTTTAACGCCGTGGCTTAAGCCATATATGATTGATCGGATTAAAAATTTTGAAACAGTGCTTAACGGTTATTTCCCAACTGTATCTGATTATAAACTTACAACGCTTCAGAAAAAAATAATTAAGTTTTTTTCCGGCTGGAGATATAAATCCGGATTTTATTATCTGCCTTATGAAATAAAATTTCTGCAGCGATTCTGGTTAAAATATCGTCAACCTGAAATTGAAGGATTTTATTCTGAATGAATCTGACTAAGAAAATTTTGTTTTCGATATTAAGCCGTGTTTATAAAATTTATTCGTCCAAAGAACGCAGTTACAATTTTGAGAGAATGATAATTAAAGTTTTTCCCGGAGTCTTTCATCCTGGTTTTTTCTTCAGCACAAAATTTCTGATTTCACACTTAAAAAAATATGAATTAAAGAGTAAGAATATTCTTGAACTTGGCGCAGGCAGCGGAATGATTTCGGTATTCTGTGCAAAGAATTTTGCTAATGTTACAGCGAGTGATATAAGTAAAACCGCAATTGATAACATTATTGCAAATGCAAAGTTGAATAATTGTAACATTGCTGCAATTCACTCCGATTTGTTCGATTCAATTCCGAAACAGACTTTTCATTTTATAATCATCAATCCTCCTTACTTCCCTAAAGATACTTCAACCGAATCTGAACTGGCCTGGTTTTGCGGAAGTGATTTTCAATACTTTGAAAAGCTGTTCAAACAATTGCCCGATTATCTTTTCCCGGAGACAATTGTTTTAATGGTTCTTTCCGAAGATTGCAACATTAAGACGATTGAAACAATTGCAAAGAAAAATAGTATTGAGATGAAGCTGAAAGAAAGAAGAAAATTTTTCGGAGAAGAGAATTTTATTTTTCAGCTTCATCTGACAACAAATTAATTCATCGGAACTTCAAGCAAAACAAATTCTGCATTATCAACGACTTCAATTTCAAATTCATCAGTATCATAAATACCAATTGCATCGCGTCTGAATAATTCTTCATCTCCAATTTTAATTTGTCCATCAATTACAAAAAAATAAACTCCGTTACCATTTCTTACTGTGTATTTGATTATATCCAGCTTTTCGAAATATCCGAGTTTTATTTCCGCATTCTGATGAATGTATAAAGAGCCATTTTCATTAAAACCGGAAGCAACTGTTACAAGTTTATTTTTTCTTTCTTCCTTAGGAAAAGATTTCTGATCATATCTTGGTTTAATGTTTTCTTCTTTCGGATAAATCCATATCTGAAGCAAACTGACTTTATCTGTTTTTGATGGATTAAATTCAGAATGAGTTATACCGCTTCCTGCAGACATTACCTGAACTTCGTCTTTTGAAATAACAGAGCCGTTTCCCATACTATCTTTATGTTCAAGTTGTCCATCAAGAATTATTGTTATGATTTCCATATTATCGTGCGGATGAGTTCCGAATCCAGTTGCGGGATGAACGACATCATCATTCAATACTCTCAGCAATCCGAAGCCCATTTTTTCAGGGTCATAATAGCTTGAAAAACTAAAGCTGTATCTTGTATCCAACCAACCATAATTTGCTTTTCCCCTTTCTTCAGAGCGATAAATTAAATACTTCATAGTTTCTCCTTTGAAATTATCCATTAAGAAATTTGTGGATTATTGTTCTATTTTAGATTATTATAAAATTGTAATTAGTTATTCTTAATAACCAAAATAACAAAAGTTTGATTCAAAAAAAGTTAAATATTGTCTTGCTGATTATTCTCTCTGTAATACTTTTCACATCAAAGTATTCATTAGCTGAAATTCAGGATTATAAATTCACTCAATTAAAAATTGAAGATGGACTTTCGCAAAGCACTGTTTATTCCATCATTCAGGATAAAAAAGGTTTTATGTGGTTTGGTACAGGAAATGGACTAAACAAATATGATGGATATAAATTTACAATTTATCTGAACGACCCTTCTGATACTACTTCAATTTCAGATGACGGAATTACAACTCTCTTTGAAGATGTAAACGGCACAATCTGGATTGGTACTGTCGCCGGAAATGTAAATCGATTTAACAGAAAAGATGAAACTTTTACTTACAATAATATTTCTTCTTTTACCGGAGAACTTAATCTTCCCGTTGAATCATATTACGATTATCCGATTTCCTTTTCCAGAAATCTCTCGCAAACAATTACTGCAATCTGTGAAGATGTTAATCATAATTTATGGATTGGAACCTGGGGAAAAGGAATTTTTGTGATTGATAAAAACTTTAAACTGATTCATCATTTTTTTAATGACGGAAGTTCTGCTTCAATCCTTCCAACCAACAGAATAATGGATATTTTATGTGATAGAGATGGTAACATTTGGATTGCTACTTTCGGAAAAGGATTTATGAAAGCTGTTAAGGATGGGAATAACAAATTCAAATTTATTTCTTACTCAAAAATTTCTGATAAAGATAATTCCTTAAATGATGATCACATCATTAAAGTGTTTGAAGATAGTAAGAAAAATATCTGGATTGGCACTTATCATTCGGGAGTGTTTTACTTATCAAATGAACATAAGAAAAATAATCCTGAGGAGATAAAATTTGTTCAATATAAAAACAGCTCCAATTCAAATTCTCTTTCGAACAATACAGTTATGTATTTCGACGAAGATAAAAATGGCAACATCTGGATTGGTACTTTGGGTGGAGGACTTAATAAGTTAAACTCTCAGACAAAATTGTTTACCAATTTTATATCGAATCCACTTGAACGAAATTCTCTTGCTGATAATGATATACTTTCATTGTGTGTTGATAAATCAGGAATAATCTGGGTTGGATCACATCTTGGTAAAGGAATAACCAAAATTCAGAAGAACACAACTAAGTTCAATCTTATTAGTCATCAGCCGAACAATCCACAGTCACTCAACGATGGTGTAGTTTGGGCAATTCATCAGGATAAAAATGGTTTATTGTGGATTGGTACTTATAAAGGTGGTTTAAATTGTTATGATTTTCAAAATAACAAACTAATTTTTTATAATAATAAATCGAATAGTAAAATCACCAGCAATCATATTCGTGTTATTCAGGAAGATAATTTTGGAAATCTTTGGATTGGCACTTACGACGGCGGTCTGAATCTTTATAATAAAGCTTCGGGTGAGTTTAAGAGTTACAGTTTTAATCCTAATGACTCTACTTCAATTGCAGGCAATCAGATTCAAACTATTCTAATTGATGGAAATAATTATTACATAGGAACTTTTGGTGGCGGACTTTGCAGAGCGACAATAAATGGCAATCCTTTTAATCAGCAACTGAAGTTTGAAAGAATTGTGAATGTTGAAAATGATAATAATTCTCTTTCAGACAATCGTGTTTATAAAATTTATAAAGATGTTGAAGGACTAATCTGGATTTGCACATACGGAGGAGGAATAAATTTATTTAATCCATCTACAAAAATATTTAAACGATTCCCTAACACAGCCGCAGAGAAAAATAATATTACTGCTAACAACTCAATGACAATTCTAAGAGATTCATATAACACAATGTGGGTTGGAACTTACGGCGGCGGTCTTTACAGTTTTGATATTGAATCAGGAAAATTCAGCAGATATTCTGCACGCGAAGGAATTACAAGCGCTGTTGTTTACGGAATTATGGAGGATAGATTAAAAAATTTATGGATTAGCTCTGATAACGGTATTTTCAAATATGATCTTATCAATAAAGATTTTACACGATTTGATATTAAAGATGGTTTACAAAGTCTTGAATTCAGCGGCGGAGCTTATCTTACAGCAAAGGATGGAACAATGTTTTTCGGTGGAATAAATGGCATCAACTACTTCAGACCTGAAAACATAAAAACAAATACTTTTATTCCGCCTGTTGTTATTACAGCAATAAAAGTTCTTGATAAAAATCTTAAAGGCGAACATTCTGAATTAGAATTATTGTACAATCAGAATACAATCAGTTTTGAGTTTGCTTCACTCGACTATTCTGATCCTAAAGATAATTTATATGCTTTTATGCTTGAAGGTTTTGACAATGACTGGCAGTTTACGAATTCAAGTTTAAGAATTGCTAATTACACAAATCTTTCACCTGGCGAATACATCTTTAAAGTTAGAGGAAGTAACAGCGATGGAATGTGGAATGAAAATTATGCATCAATTACAATAATCATTTCTCCGCCATTCTGGAAGACATATTGGTTTATAGCACTTATATCACTTATTACCGTTTTAGTGCTGTACTATGTTTTTACAATAAGAATTAAAAGTCAGCTTGCAATCGAAAAACTGAAATCGAGAATTGCTGCTGATTTACACGACAATGTTGGCTCCGGTTTAACAGAGATTTCAATCTTAAGTGAAGTTGCTGCAAGAAACAAAACTGTAAATCACTCTTCGAATGAACTTGGTAAGATAAGCGAACTTGCGCGTCAGCTTGTTGATAATATGAGTGACATTGTTTGGGTTGTTAATCCGGAAAAAGATTCACTTCACGATTTGATTGTAAGACTGAAAAATTCTTACTCAGAAATGATTACTTCGATGGGAAGTGAATTGAGAGTAAAAGGCACTCATAATTTGAAGAATATAAAAATTCCGATTGATGTTAAACAAAATCTTTATCTCATTTTAAAGGAAGCAATGAACAATGCTGTTAAGCACAGCAAAGCATCTTTGATTACTTTAACAGCTAATATCGAAGATGATAACCTAACAATAATTTTAGAAGACAATGGTGTTGGAATTAATTCAAACGAGTCATCTGTTGGGAATGGAATAATTAATATGAATAAAAGAGCTAAAGAAATTGGCTGGAATTTGAAAATAAATTCTGATGCTGGTAAAGGAACTTCCGTAATTTTCGGAGGGAAAATTAAATCGAAAAAATTTTTTAGAATATGATATGATAAAAGTAGCAATAGTAGAAGATAACCAAACAATTAGAGAAGGACTTTCTGCTTTAATTAACGGAACTGAAGGATATAAATGTGTTGCAGCTTTCAGAGATTGCGAAACTTTTCTGAACAAATTAAATCAACTTGAGGTTGATGTTGTATTGATGGATATTGGTTTGCCTGGAATGAGCGGCATTGAGGGCGTTGCACAGGCAGTGAAAAAAAATCCAGATCTGAATATTCTTATGTTAACAATTTATGAAGACAGTGAAAAAGTATTTGATGCATTATGCTCCGGTGCGAGTGGTTATCTTGTAAAGAAAACTCCGCCGGCTAAACTTTTAGAAGCAATTAAAGATGCTCACGATGGCGGTTCACCGATGAGTTCGGGAATTGCCCGACAGGTTATAAATGCATTCAAAGAAACAAAAGCTAAAACATCTAATGATGAAGATTATAAACTCAGCCCAAGAGAAATAGAAGTATTAAATCTTTTAGCTGATGGTTATAATTATCAGGAAATTGCAGAAAGCATGTTCATAAGTGTTGACACAGTAAGACATCACATAAGAAATATCTATAAAAAATTGCACGTACATTCACAATCTGAAGCGGTTGCAAAAGCGATCCGTAAAAAAATTATTTAGTTCAAACCTCTTCGCAATCTCATCAAATAATTAGGCAATAAATTCGCTCCATTTAAAACCGCATAAATGTGTAGTTGATAAATTTAGCATATCTGATAGTTTTACAATCAGATAACTGTTCAATTGTTTCTCAACTGCTCTTTGGAAGAATGGTTATTTACCTGATCAATCAAAAACATAAAGGAGGAAGCCATGGAAAATCTGGCGGAGAAAAAACTTAGTAATCCTCTTGCAGATTTAATTAGTGATGAAGTCTGGGAATTGCTCTACAGCAGAGGTTTAATCAATGACCGTTCTGTAAGAGATTATTTAATTAGAAAGAAATTTAAAATGCTGCGTTCACAAAAAGTAAGAACCGGCGATGCAATTGATGCTTTACGCGAAGAATATCCTTACCTTCAATTCGACACAATCAGAAAAATAGTGCATAACCCTCCGAAACAGGTAAGTAGATCATAAATCCTCTTGGATTGGGATATTCTTCTATTTCCCCGTCATCAGGTATGCCCGGCCTGTTGACGGGATTTTTTATTTCTGCTGTTTCGTATTTTTGTTCAGAGAATTTTATGAACAAAAAAGAACTTTTAAATTATTTTGATTCACCACCTGCTACCCCTCTTCAGGAAATAAATGATGAGACATTCATTCAAAAAAATATAAAACTATTTATAAAGCGCGATGATCTGATTGATAATTTTATCAACGGCAATAAATATTTCAAATTAAAATATAATCTCATTGAAGCCGCTGAAAATAATTTTAAAACTCTGCTTTCATTTGGCGGAGCTTATTCAAATCATATTTACTCACTTGCTTATGCCGGCAAAAAATTTGGGTTTAAAACTATAGGTGTGATAAGAGGTGAGGAACACTTACCATTAAATCCGACTCTTCAATTTGCCAGAGAATGCGGAATGGAATTTTATTATTTAAGGCGAAGTGATTACAGAAAAAAATATTCTGATGAAATTATTTCACGATTGCATAAAGAGTTTGGCGATTTCTATCTTATTCCCGAAGGCGGCAGTAATAATTTAGCTGTAAAAGGAAGTTCTGAAATTACCCAAAGGATTGATATTGATTACAATTATCTTTTCTGTGCTTGTGGTACCGGTGGAACACTTGCAGGAATTATTAATGGTGTGGACAGTAAGATAAAGATCATTGGAATTGCTGTACTCAAAAATGCTTCATTTCTTATTGATGAAGTAAAAAAACTTCTTGCATCAGAAAAATTTAATTGGGAGATATTGCTTGATTATCATTTCGGCGGCTATGCGAAATTTAATTCTGAGTTGGTGAATTTTATTAAAATATTTGAAGCAAAATTCAACATTAAGTTAGAACCGATTTATACGGGTAAACTTATTTATGCAATTTATGATTTGGCGAAGAAGAATTATTTCAAACCCGGAAGTATAATTGTTGCTTATCACTCAGGAGGTTTACAGGGATTAGAAGGACTTCGACAGAGAAATTTACTTTAAATATTTTCTGAGTTCGTTTTAGTTATCTTTTTACTATTACAAGCAAAGCAATTATCAAGCTCACAATTGCAGAAATCAAAAACGGAATCTGAGAGCCGAATTTATCCCACAAAAAACCTGCTGCAAAAGAACCAATCATTACACAAATGCCTGTAATTAAAGTTGCTAAGCCAATAGCAGTTCCTCTTCTTTCATCAGGAATAGTGTCTGATATCCACGCTTTGGATATTCCTTCGGTTGAGGCAGCATAAATTCCATATAATGCAAACAGAACCCACAGCAGATAAATATCGGGAATGAAAGCAAAACCAAAATAGACTAAAGAGAAAAGCAGTAAACCAAAACTGAAAATATTTCGCTTGCCGAGTTTATCAGAAAGACTTCCCATCGGATAAGATGAAACAGCATAAATAATATTATAAAATATATAACCAAATATCGCCAGAGTTGAAGATTCGGAAATATCGCGTGATTTTAAAATCAGGAACACATCGCTGCTGTTTACTAAAGAAAATACAGCAAGCAGCAGTAAAATTTTTTTATAACTCTTAGGAGATGACTTAAGAAATTCAAAATAGTTTTTTTTAATCCGGTCTTTCGTTGAGACAACTCTATCTTTTACCATTAAAGTAAAGACTACTGCAATAATTGAAGGTACAAACGCAACAATAAAAATCAGTTGATAATTTTCAGGATAAATGTTAAGTAATATCAGCGCTATTACTGGTCCAATTGCAGCACCAAGTGTATCCATTGCTCTGTGAAATCCAAAAACAGCACCAGAGTTTCCATCACTATAAGATCCGAGTAAAGCATCGCGCGGAGCAGTTCTGATTCCTTTACCGATTCTATCAGTTACTCTTGTTGCAAATACAACAGGTATGTTTTGAAAAATTCCCGGAAGAGGTTTTGAGATGGCTGAAAGTCCGTAGCCAATTGTTACGAAGATCGAACGCTTACCAACTTTATCAGAAAGATTACCGAAATATCCTTTAAGCAATGCAGCAATAAATTCGGCAATACCTTCAATCACTCCGACTAAAGCCATTGATGAACCAAGAACAGCAGTTAAAAAAATAGGAGTAACAGGATACAGCATTTCGCTTGCTATATCTGTAAAAAGACTTACCATTCCAAGAACAATAACCTGACGATGTAATTTTGTTTTCATTCTTTCATCAAAATTATTCAAAACAATTTTTATGTGGCGAAACTTAACAATAGAAAGCTATAGAATAATTATTTTTGCTCACAACATTTAAAAAATTTGAGGATAAAATGAGAAGAAAAGTTATTGCCGGCAACTGGAAAATGAATAATGATCTTCAGCAATCAGTTAATTTAATTGAAGAACTAAAAAGCAAACTCGCAAATAAAACATTAAATTGTGATGTAGTTATTTGTCCACCTTTCACATCACTTTATGAAGCAAAAAAAATAATTGACGGAAGCATTATAAAGCTTGGTGCTCAAAATATGTTTTATGAAGATTCCGGAGCTTTCACCGGAGAAATATCAGCTTCAATGTTAAAATCAGTTGGCTGTGAATATGTAATTCTTGGCCACTCCGAAAGAAGAACAATATTTGGTGAAAAAGATGAAATGATAAACAAGAAAGTAAGGAAAGCAATATCACAGAATCTTAAACCAATATTGTGTGTCGGAGAAACATTGGAAGAAAGAGAAAAAGATGTGACAGAAAAAGTAGTAAAGAGACAAATCGAAAAGGGTTTGAATTATGTTACACCAGATGAAGTATTGAACGTAATAATTGCTTATGAACCTGTTTGGGCAATTGGCACTGGTAAAACTGCTACACCTGAACAAGCTCAGGAAGTTCACGCATTTATAAGAAAATTACTCGCCTCGATGTATTCAAAAGATTTTGCCGAATTGATTCCAATTCAATACGGTGGTAGTGTAAAACCTGATAATGCAAAAGAGCTTCTTTCACAAAAAGATATTGATGGTGCTTTGGTTGGTGGTGCTTGTCTTAAAGCTGATTCATTTATCGGGATTATTGACGCTGCGTAATTGCAATTTTTTTAACAGTCGCAATCTTTTAATAATCATTAGGGATTGCGACTCATTCTTGTAACACATCTGCTACTTATTTCTTGATGCCTCAAAATATTTTCTAATCTGGTTTATATCTCTTGTCTTACCAAGCACAATTATTAATTTTATTCTCGCTTTCTGTCCATTTATATAATCGGCGAATATTACTCCTAAATCGTGCAAATGCTTTCCTGCTCCAGGATAGCTATAAATGTAATCCGTTTCTCCGGCAGGACATCTTGATGTTAGCACAACAGGAATTCCTTTTTCCACCGCATATTTAATTCCTTCAAACGCAGGCGGAGGAACATTACCTACTCCAAGTGCCTCAACAACAATTCCTGATGCACCACTATCAGCAGAAAATTTAAAAAACTTTTCATCCATACCTGCATAAACAGTTAACATATCAACATTATCATCAATAACATCGGTCTCAATTTTTTCAAGATAATGTGGTAAACGATTATAAATTACTCTGCCATTCTGAACAAATCCGAGTGAACCAAAATCGAGACTCTTAAATGATTCTACTGAATCTGAATAAATTTTTGTTACTTCACTTGCTGCATTAATCTCTCCATTAAGACAAACAAGTACACCAAGATTTTTCGAGTTGTCATTCAAACAAATATGAATTGCATCAATCAGATTGCGAGGTCCATCCCAATCCGGTTCAGAACTGTTTTTCATCGAGCCAGTTATAACAATAGGAATTTCCGTATTGATTGTAAGATCCAGAAAATAGGCAGTTTCTTCAAGTGTATCTGTACCATGAGTAACAATTACTCCATCATAATGTTTTTCAGCTAAAAGTTGTTTTATCTTTTGTGAAAGTTGCAGCATAAGTTTGGGCGTAACATGCGGACCAGGATATTTACCAAAATCATAATAATCAATTTCAGCAAGTCGTTTTGCCTGAGGAATCATATCCAGCAATTCTCCACCGGAATATCTTGGAATTGCTCCTCCGGTAGATTGATCAATCATCATTGAAAATGTTCCGCCGGTAAATACAACTAATATCTTTTTCATAATCTTCCTTTATTTTCTCTGTAAAAATAAACGGCTTATTGTTTGGAAAGAAGAAACACAGAGCACATTTAAATTTATATGACTTGCCACAGAATAAGTCTTAATTTATTTTCGAAGTAAAATTATGAGAGGTTTTTTATGTTAATGGTACAAGATGTTGATTTAACTCCCAATCCTCACGCATTAAAATTTATTCTGAATGAAAAATTATTGAATTACGAAAGCCGTCAGTATTCAAGTAAAGAGGAGGCGGCTAATGATCCTTTTGCAAAAGGAATATTTGAGATTCCCGGCGTTGTGTCAGTTTTTTATATGGACAAATTTGTAACAATTGAAAAATCAAAAGATACCAATTGGGGACAAATTCAGAGACCATTTATTAATTTCCTGAAAGATTTTGACAGGAATCTTATACCGCCGGAAAAAGAATTTAAATTATCTGATCAGGAATCAAATGAGTTATTGAAAAAGATTAATGAATTACTCGATCAGAAAGTAAGACCAGCATTGGCTGGCGATGGCGGTGGGCTTGAAGTTATTGGAATCGAAGGATTAACAGTCAAGATCAAATATCAGGGTGCTTGTGGAAGTTGTCCAAGTTCGATTTCGGGAACCTTAATGGCTATTGAAGGATTGCTGAAGAGAGATATTAATCCTGCAATTCAGGTAATACCAGCTTAAATAGAAGTTTTGCAAAGACTTTTTTACTCTGAAGAATATTTAGGCGGAATCCATATCTCTGCTGTAAGTGATGGCAAGGCTTTGAAAAAAGTTTTACTAAATTCTGCTTTACCATCTGATCTTCAAACATATATATCAAGCCAAACTGATTCAGTATTATCTGAAACTTTTAAGCAATTGAAAGAATATTTTTCTGATGGCAGAAAAGATTTTTCACTGCCATTAAATCCTGATGGAACTGCTTTTCAGAAATTTGTTTGGGCTGAATTGCTGAACATTCCATACGGAAAAACTATTTCATACAAACAGCTTGCTGAAAGAATTGGCGGTAAGAATCTTATTAGAGCTGTCGGAAGAGCAAATGCATTAAATCCAATCCCTATAATTATTCCCTGTCACAGAGTTATCGGAACAAATGGTTCATTGGTCGGATATTCAGGTGGAATAGAAATAAAACGATTTTTATTAGAATTAGAAGGTGCTTTGCAAAAAAAATTCATCTGATAAAAAAAGAAAAGCCAGTCGTATGAACTGGCTTATTTCAAAAAAATCAAAGGATCAGCGCTACTTTATTTCAGTTACTTTGCTTAAATCTTGTAGCTTTACAAATTTTTCGTTGAATTTGAATGTGCCTTTATCAGTTTTTACTGATTTAACCACTTTTACCATTACAAAATCAACTTTTTTCTTACCCTTTGCTTTATCTGCAAATGATTGCTGTTTT
The DNA here is from genome assembly GCA_023511695.1 of Ignavibacterium sp. Classification (GTDB taxonomy): domain Bacteria; phylum Bacteroidota; class Ignavibacteria; order Ignavibacteriales; family Ignavibacteriaceae; genus Ignavibacterium. Next base: position 5,978 of record JAIMAZ010000020.1, on the reverse strand, counting down.
GCCATTTATATCTCCTGATAAAATTGTGCGCAAATATATCATATAAACCCTTAAAATGAAAGATTGAAATTACCAGAAAATCAATCATAATTTGGATTTATTGTGTCAATAATTCCCTTAGTAACATTTACCATAAGAAAATTCCTAAATCCAGATTCATATTTAATTTTAATGGATTATATCAATAAAATAATGGTTTATTAAAAGGCATAATATTGGTTAAAATCACATTGCAAGAATAAACCCTTTGTAAATAGGATGCATCTAATATCTTGTAAATAATAAAGATTTCTCAAATTTTTCGTTGTTTATTTATTAAAGTTTCTTTAGGTTTTTAATACAAAATTTAGGATTTATAAATGTTTCTATTAGCTACTATAATAATACTATCTTATTTGGTTGGTTCAATTCCGACAAGCATTATTATAAGTAAAGCTGTTAAGGGAATTGATATCAGAAATTATGGAAGTGGTAATGCCGGCGGTACAAATGTAATGCGCGTACTGGGCTGGAAACACGGAGTTCTGGTAATTATTCTCGATGCTCTTAAAGGTGCAATTGCTGTTGTATTGGTTGCAAGATTGCATTATGGTGTTCTGCCTTTTCAGAATATTTCTCCCTTCGATGATTTTACTTTAGTACAAATTATTGCTGGTATTTCAGCAGTAGTTGGACATATCTGGACTGTATTTGCTGGCTTCCGTGGCGGAAAAGGAATCGCAACTGCTCTTGGTATGCTGTTGATGATTATAACTGTTGATATGTTAATTGCAGTTGGAATTTTTTTAATTGTGGTTTCTATTTCAAGATATGTTTCTTTAGGTTCAATTGTTAGTGCAATGGCTGTTCCATTGAGTATGGTTTTCAGAGAAAATGTTCTTCATACTCATATAGAAGGATACAATACTTTGCTTCCATTTGTAATAGGTGTGTCTCTCCTTGTAATTTTCACCCACAGAAAAAATTTAGTCCGTTTACTTAACGGTACAGAAAACAAATTAAGTTTCAGTAAAAAGAAATAACCTAAATGAAAGTTTCAGTGCTTGGCGCAGGCGGCTGGGGAACAACCCTTGCCGTTCTGCTGCACTACAACGGTCATCATGTTACTCTTTGGGAATACAAAAAATCCTACGCTAAAGAATTATCAAAGCGAAGAGAAAATAAAATTTATCTTCCCGGTATTATAATTCCGGATGAAGTTAAAATTACTTCGGACTTAGAAGAATCAACATCTGCTAAAAATCTTATTGTACTTGCTGTGCCATCACAATTCCTCAGAAAAGTTGTTGAGAAAATTGATTATCACTCAATCAAAGACACAATACTTGTAAGTGTTTCCAAAGGAATTGAAAAAGAAACTTTGATGACAATGTCACAGATGATGAAAGATGTTCACCACAGATTAAGCAAAGAACAGATTGGTGTTTTATCCGGACCAAGTCACGCTGAAGAAGTTTCAAAAAGAATTCCCACCGCAGTTGTTGCAGCATCAATTGAGAAAGAAACTTCAAAAACAATTCAAGCCGTTTTTATGAACTCTTTCTTCAGAGTTTATTCTTCGACTGATATTCTTGGAGTTGAATTAGGTGGAGCATTTAAGAATGTGATTGCAATTGGTGCAGGTATAATTGATGGCGCTGGCTTTGGTGACAACACGAAAGCTGCTATTATGACAAGAGGGGTTGCAGAAATCTCAAGGTTGGGCTTGGTGATGGGCGCTCGACCTGAAACCTTTGCCGGACTATCGGGAATGGGAGATTTGATTGTAACTTGTATGAGTAAGCACAGCCGTAACCGTTATGTTGGCGAACAAATTGGAAGGGGAAAAAAATTAAAAGAAGTTCTAAAATCTATGGAAATGGTTGCTGAAGGAGTTGAAACAACAAAATCAGTTAATCAGCTTGCGGCAAAGTATAAAGTTGAAACTCCCATTGCAAACGAAGTATATCAAATACTTTTTGAAGATAAAGATCCGATTAAAGCCACAACAGATTTAATGACACGAGATATGAAGTTCGAGTAAATTAATTACTCTTACCATTCAGAAAAATCTGATTTAATAATGCGATAATTTGTGGTTGAGTAAAAGGTTTTGAAATGTAATGTGTACATCCTTTCGAAAGAAATTCTTCCTTATCACCTTTTAATGCAAAAGCTGTAACAGCAACAATCGGAGTTCTTTCATATCCTTTTATTTTTCTAATCTGCTGAGTTGCCTCAACTCCGTTAATTCCAGAGCCAAGATTTATATCCATAAGTATCGCATCGTATTGTTTTTCTGACGCTTTCTTAACTGCATCCTCACCTCTTCCAACAACCTCAACATCGTAATCTTTTTTAACATAAGCTTCAATTACCGCAGCGTTGATTCTGTCATTCTCAACAATCAATAATGATTTTCTCTCTTTGGTTGCTCGTGAAAGAATTTGTTCTCTTAGTACTTTTTCATCAGTTTGTTTTACCTTATCAGCAGAAACCGTTGAAGGATTATAAGGAAGAACAACAGTAAATGTTGATCCTATTCCAACCTGGCTTTCAACAAATATTTTTCCACCAAGCAACTGAACAAATTTTTTAGTTATGCTTAATCCAAGTCCGGTCCCTTCAAAGTTTCTGGCTAAACCCTCACTCACCTGTCTGAATTCTTCAAAAATAATATCGAGCTTATCTTTTGGAATTCCGATTCCAGTATCTTTTACTCTTAACATTATCTCATTAGTCAGAATATTTCTTTTAACTTCAATAAGAACACTTCCTTTTTCAGTGTATTTAACAGCATTGTTAACCAGGTTATTCAATATTTCTCTGATTATTTTCGGATCGCTTTTAATTGAAAGTCCTTCCTGTGGATAAGTAGATTTTAACTCAATGTTTTTCTTCTTCGCAACTGAATCAAAAAGTATTCTTACTTCATCAACAAGTTCATTAAGCGATATATCTGTCAGATTTAGATTTACTTTTTCACTTTCAACTTTTGAAAGAGTCAATATCATATTCAGGGTTTCAAGCAAGCGGCTTCCGCTTTGATAAATAGTTGATGCCATATCTCCATAATTTGAATTCGCAAGCTCATTCATCATAATTTCAGAATAGCCAAGTATTCCTATTAAAGGAGTTCGAAGTTCGTGACTCATATTTGAAAGGAAATTAGATTTAAGACGGCTTGCTTCTTCAGCTTTTTCTTTTGCTTTTAGAATCGCTTCCTCTGCACGCTTTCTTTCAGTAATATCAATCTGAGTTCCCCAGTTAGCAAGCAACTTGTTGTTTTCAATTATTCCGATTACATTGTTTAAAACATGGATCTGTGTCCCGTCAATTTTTAATTCTACAGTTTCGCTATTTTCAATTTTGTAACCATTCATAATAAATGATTTAAAGGAATCTATATTTTCTTGTTTGTTTCTTCCGCCATGAATTTCAACGAGAGATTTTCCGACAAAATCTTTACTTGAAGAAAGTCCATACATATTCGCCATCGCATCATTTGCTTCTGCTATATAGCCATAATCATATATTTGTTCAATTTGTTTATTGATTGGCAGCGTAGTATCAATCGGCTGACGGAATTGAAGAAGATAAATTCCCTCCATACTTTTTTCAATGAAGTTTCTGTACTTCTCTTCGCTTTTTCTCAGAGCATCTTCAATTGCTTTTCTCTGAAATACTCCGCCAATGCTCGAAGCAATTGCATTCAGAACAGAGATTTCACTTTCAGTCCAGATTCTTTCTGAATGACAATCATCAAAACCTATAAAGCCCCAGAATCTTCCAGATACAAAAATCGGAACTACAAGAATGGAATTTATATTCTGACTTTCAAGAATTGGTCTTTCTTTTTCAGGAAAATCTTTAATCAGTCCAACGATGTTTCCTCCCCGCGACAGTTCTTCATACCATCTATTAAAATCTGGTTGGTAAGGAAGGTTAAAAAGTTCTGAATTTTCTATTTGCGGAATTGCTCTCTCTGAACACCATTCATATCTTTGACTCATAAGAACCTGATGAGTAGCGTTGTCATAATTGTTTTCAAAAATATAAACCCTGTCAACATCAACAGCTTTTCCAATTTCAGTAAGCGCTAATTGAACGCTGAAGTACAAATCTTTTTTTGTAAGTAAATGTGATTGAGCTTTTGAAACTGCTGAAAGTAACTCATTTAATCTTAGTTTTTCTTTTTCAGTTCGTTTTCTTTCGATAGCCATTGCTGCCTGATCAGCAACAAAGATAAGATGTTCAAGATCTTCAACCGTATATCTTTCATATTTGTTGTAAGATTGAACTACCAATACGCCAATTGTATTGTTTTTAATCTTGAGTGGAACACCAAGCCAATCAAATGAATCAACGCCAACAAGTTCAACTTCACCTTTATTTACTAAATCCTGAAAAACTTCAGGTGAAGCAAATAATGGCTCGCCTGTTCTGAGGACATATTCAGTTAAACCTCTGCCAGGTTTGGAGGGAGGTATTGGTTCATCAACTTCATCAACAAAATATGGAAAGGAAATTAAGTCAGAATGTTTATCGTACAGAGCAATGTAAAAATTCTTTGCCGGCATTATTGTAGCAATAATCTGATGAATTTCTTTAAACAGGTTTTCAAGATTCTCTGATGTGTGTGTTGCTTCAGAAATTCTGTAAACGGCTTCTCTGATCTGATCCGCTTTAATTTTTTCTGTTACATCTCTCGTAACACCAATTATCGCCTTTGGTTTATTGTTTTCATCCCGAATAAAACTTACCTGATTTTCAGTCCAGATTATGTTTCCGTTTTTATGTCGCTCTTTTATTAATACAGTTCTCGATCTGGTTGGCTCTGCGTGTGGATTACTATCAAATTCAAGTTCTTCTTTAAGAATATGAGTTACATAATAGAAAGATTCCTGTGTTAGAATTTTTTTTAGCGGAATGTTTACGAATTCCTCTTGCGTATAACCATGAACTTTTATACAAGAAGGACTGACATAAAGAAGATTTAAGTTAAGATCACGAACCCATATTTCATCAATTGAATTTTCAGTTATCAGTTTGAACTTTGCTTCGGTTTCTTTTAAGCTTTCTTCGGTTTTTTTGTACTCAGTAATATCTATTACAATTCCTGATACTATTCTCGATTTTCCATCAGATGATAACTTAATTCTTCCGATGTTTCTGAATATACGGTAATTACCATCTTTATTTTTAATTCTGTATTCGCAGTTATGCTCTGTAATCTTGCCGGAAATGTAATCCTGAAAAGTTGAATAAAGTTTTTGACGATCAGTTTCGTGAATCAAATTCAATAATCCTTCAAAACTTGATGGCATCTCTTCTTTTTTATAACCAAGCAAATCTATTCTTTGAGATGAATAATTTATTGATTTACTATCTATGTTGAATTCCCACCAGGCAATTTTTCCAACAAGCATTATTTCATAAAGTTTTTCCTCCAATTCAGAAGAAGGAACATGCTGAAAAGAATGATTGAATTTATCAAATTTCATTTTGCTTTTTCTTTTGCTATCAGAATGATTATTAGTTGTAAACATTTTTTACAATTTCCACTTCAATAGAAATGACAATATACTTTTGCAACTATTAAGCCATTTAAGTTTATTATCGTTTTATTGAGGGCTGAGTAAAGGGCTGAATTTTTTAGAATAAAACAAAAAATTTTTTTAATTTTTTTATTGAGTTCTTTAGGTTGGTAGTATTTTTTGTCTAATGCAAGATCAAACACGGCATTTAACGCTGTACATACCCGGGATCCATTATATGTCGATAGATAATACATATCCTGCACGTTTACCACTTCCATGTTCTTTAATGTTTCAATTATGTTCTCCGTGGTGAAGTGTGTCCCATAATCATCGAGCTTTGCCTCAAGAAGTCGATATATGAGGAGAGCAGTATAACATATCATAAAATGAGCGATTATTCGCTCCCTGTTGCGGTGGTGAATTGGACGGACTGAGAAGTTTGTTTTCATTACCCTGAAG
>JAIMAZ010000002.1 GCA_023511695.1 Ignavibacterium sp. | reverse complement strand
ATATCCAACTCGTGCATGCTCACCAATGAAACTCTCATCTTCTTCATCATGAACATCACTTCCACCAAAAATAGAAGGAGTATTAATCAACAAAAAACCATTTTGTTTTAACGCTTTATAAAAATTCAGGAAAACCTGTAAATCATCAGGAATATGTTCCATTACATCTACACATACAATTAAATCAAACTCGTTTTCATAATTAATTTTAGTCAGGTCTTCAACATCAAAGTAAACATTATCAATTTTTTGCTGACTAAAAAAATCTTTACAATCGTTTATCCAATCTTCTTTAATATCAACAGCTTTTATCTCGCATGGCAAAAGATTTTTAGCCATAAAATATGCATATTGTCCGTAGCCGGTTCCTGCATCAAGAATTTTAATTTTCTGATTACAGAATGATTTTCTGATACTTTTTAACTCTCTTCTTACATACCACGAGCGAAGGAACATTAAATCGAGAAGTTTATAAAATAAAATTCTCAGTAACGGAAATTTTCTTATAACCGATGCAAAAACATTTTTAATGGGATCGTAGTGCATTTCAGGAAGGAAAATATTTTTGATTAAACATTTTGATCTTTAATTATGTATTCTCTATCACTCTGAGTATTATGTACAATCATTTCACCAAGTAAACCTACAGAGAAGAATTGCACACCAACGATAATCATTAACATACCAAGAAAAAGCATCGGACGATTACTTAATGGTTTTCCACTAATCCATTCGATAGTCAGATAAGCATTTACAATAAATCCAACCAGAAAAGATAATGCACCTAAAAATCCGAAGAAGTGCATTGGTCTTTTGATATATCGTGTAGCAAACATTACAGTAATAAGATCAATAAATCCTTTAAAGAATCTGGAAATGCCGAATTTAGTTTTACCATACCTTCTTGGATGGTGTTTAACAGGAATTTCGGTTACTGTAAATCCCTGCCAATTTGCAAGTACAGGCATATAACGATGAAGTTCGCCGTAAACACGAATATTTTCCACGACTTCTTTTCTGTAAGCTTTCAAACCGCAATTGAAATCGTGCAGTTTTATTCCACTCATCAATCTGGTTACGAAATTAAAAAATCGCGATGAATACTTTTTTATAAAAGGATCAAATCTCTGTTTCTTCCAACCCGAACAAAGATCAAAACCTTCATCCAATTTACTGAGCAAATTAGGAATTTCGTGAGGATCATCCTGTAAATCCGCATCTAAAGTAACAACCGCATCGCCTGTTGCAGCTTTAAATCCAACCTGAAGTGCGGCAGATTTACCATAGTTTTTTCTAAAACTGATGAATTTAAATCTCTTATCAGTTCTAACAATTTCTTTTATAACTTTTAATGAATTATCAGTACTTCCATCATCAACAAGAATAACTTCATAAGGTGTATTTAAAGGTTTAAGCGCTTTTCTGATTTCATTAGCTAAAGGTACTAGTGATTCTTCTTCATTGAAGAGAGGAATTACCAATGAAATCTTTTTGAATGAGGTTTTGGGAGCTCCTTCAGTTTGAGCTTTTCCAGCAGCTGATACAAAAGGTTTTCTGGGATAAAATCTTTTTCTGCTCTTTCTCCAGTTTGAAGAAGGTTTGTTTGTCCCTTCACTCTGTGAATTATTGTGCTTATTTTCGTTCTGTTCGCTCAAGATGTAATTCTTTTTTATTTTTTTCCAAAATTAACCGAATAGTCTAATAAAAACAATTTAAATGATTTTTGAACTTATAAATTTTCGTTTGTGTTAGATATCAACGAATCTTGACTAATTTGTACAGATTAGTTAGCTTTACATAACAAAAAATCTAATTCATTAAGGTGATTAAATGAGCACTACTGAAACTCAGAGAATTGAAGAACTTGCAAATCGTGAATATAAATATGGATTTGTAACCGAAGTTGAAGAAGACCGTCTTCCAAAAGGTTTGAATGAGGATATTATAAGACAAATTTCTGCCAAGAAAGAAGAACCTGAGTGGATGACTGAATGGCGGTTAAAAGCATTTCGTCATTGGCTAACAATGGAAGAACCTAAATGGTCTAATGTAAAATATCCTCCGATTGATTATCAGGATATTTCTTATTATTCAGCTCCAAAGAAAAAACCAAAATATAATTCTCTCGACGAAGTTGATCCTGCAATAAGAGAAACATATAACAAGCTTGGAATTCCTTTGGAAGAACAGATGATGCTTGCAGGTGTAGCAGTTGATGCTGTATTTGATTCTGTATCAGTTGCCACAACTTTCAAAGATAAACTTAAAGAACTTGGCATTATTTTCTGTTCGATGTCTGAAGCTATTAAAGAACATCCGGATTTAGTTAAAAAATATCTTGGAAGCGTTGTTCCTTACACAGATAATTTCTTTGCAACACTTAACTCAGCTGTTTTCAGTGATGGCTCTTTCGTTTATGTTCCAAAAGGTGTTCGTTGTCCAATGGAATTATCAACTTATTTCAGAATAAATGCTTCAGAAACAGGCCAATTTGAAAGAACTTTAATTGTAGCTGATGAAGGTGCTTATGTCAGCTATCTTGAAGGATGCACAGCTCCGATGAGAGATGAAAATCAATTACACGCTGCAGTTGTTGAACTGGTTGCTCTAGATAATGCAACAATTAAATATTCTACGGTTCAAAACTGGTATCCGGGTGATAAAGAAGGCAAAGGTGGTATTTATAATTTTGTTACAAAGCGCGGGGCTTGTCGTGGTGTAAACTCTAAAATTTCCTGGACACAGGTTGAAACCGGTTCAGCAATTACCTGGAAATATCCAAGCTGCATTTTACAAGGCGATAATTCAATTGGTGAATTCTATTCAGTTGCAGTAACTAATAATTACCAGCAAGCTGATACCGGAACAAAGATGATTCACATCGGAAAGAATACAAAGAGCACAATTGTTTCAAAAGGTATTTCTGCAGGAAGAAGCAACAACAGTTATCGTGGTTTAGTAAAGATTACTAAAAAGGCAGAGAATGCAAGAAACTTTTCTCAGTGTGATTCTTTATTGATTGGCAATAAATGCGGCGCTCATACTTTTCCATATCTTGAAATAAATAACTCAACAGCACAGGTTGAACACGAAGCTACAACTTCCAAGATTGGTGAAGATCAGATATTCTATTTAAATCAAAGAGGAATATCAACGGAAGACGCAGTTAATCTTATCGTCAATGGATATGTGAAAGAAGTGCTTGCAGAACTTCCAATGGAGTTTGCTGTTGAAGCACAGAAATTATTAAGTATTTCACTTGAAGGAAGTGTTGGATAAAAACCTCACCCCTGCGTATCTGCAGGCAGGCAAACCTTCTCCAAAGGGGAAGGATTAAAATAGCCACGACTTTTAAGTCGTGGGACAATGAACAAATAATTTCAAGGGCTTTAGCCCAAAACAAGTTTTGAACAGGAAATAAAGGAGAAAAAATGTTATTAGAAATAAAAAACTTACACGCAAGAATTGAAGGAAACGAAATTCTTAAAGGTATAAATTTAAAGGTTGATGCAGGTGAAGTTCACGCAATTATGGGCCCTAATGGTTCGGGCAAATCTACTCTTGCATCAGTATTAGCCGGAAGAGAAGAATATGAAGTTACCGAAGGTGAAATTTGGTACAATGGTAAAAATCTTCTCGAACTTTCACCGGAAGATCGTGCAAGAGAAGGAGTCTTTTTAGCATTCCAATATCCTGTTGAAATTCCCGGTGTGAGTAACACTAACTTATTAAAAACAGCCGTGAATGAAATAAGAAAGTATCGTGGTGAAGAAGAACTTGATGCGATGGAATTTTTAGAATTACTTAAAGAAAAAAGTAAACTTGTTGAACTCGATCAGAAATTTTTAAGTCGTTCTGTTAATGAAGGATTTTCCGGCGGAGAAAAGAAACGAAATGAAATATTTCAGATGGCAGTATTAAATCCTAAGCTTGCAATTCTTGATGAAACTGATTCAGGACTTGATATTGATGCATTAAGAATAGTAGCAAACGGTGTTAATAAACTTCGCTCAAAAGATAATGCAATAATTGTGGTAACTCACTATCAGCGATTACTGAACTACATTGTTCCCGATTATGTGCATGTTCTTTATCAGGGTAAAATTGTAAAATCAGGTGGAAAAGAATTGGCACTTGAACTTGAAGAAAAAGGTTATGATTGGGTAAAAAATAATAAAGCAGAAGTAACTGTTTAAGGAAGTGAATGATGAGTAACATCGATTTTAAAGAATGGTTCATTTCGAACTATAAAACATTTGAAAAAAGTCTTAACGGAGAAAAAACTACTTCCTTTCATCAAATAAGAAAGGAAGCTTTATCCAAATTCTCCGAGATGAATCTTCCGACTACTAAAGATGAAGAATGGAAATACACTAACATTTCTCCAATAATCAAACATAATTTTAGTGTAATTCCTCATAAGGCAGATTTATCAACTGAAGAAGTTAATAACTTCCTGTTTGATAAATTAGAACATCATCTGCTTGTTTTTGTTAATGGTGAATTCAGAAATGATTTATCGAGATTAAATGATTTACCTTCATCTGTGGAAGTTGGAAGTTTATCTGATGCCATTAAAAAGAATCATCCTGCTCTGATGAAACATTTTGGCAAATATGCAGAAGATTCTCATAATCTTTTCACTGCTTTGAATTCTGCTTATACTAAAGATGGAGCATTTGTTTTTGTTCCCAAAGGCAAAATAGTCGAAGAACCGATCCACATAATTTTTATCAACAAAACAACACAGGATAAGTTTGTAACTCAACCGAGAAATCTTTTCATTGCTGAAGATAACTCAAAGGTCACTGTCATTGAGCATTATACATCGATTGGCGATGGTGTTTATCTTAACAATACAGTTACTGAAATGTTCGTTGGTGAAAATGCAAATTTAGATCACATAAAACTTCAGGAAGAAAGCAAGAAATCTTTTCACATTTCAAGAATGGAAGTTGATCAGGAAAGAAGCAGTAACTTTTCATCTCATCTGATTTCAACTGGTGCAGAGTTTTCAAGAAATGAATTTACTACCAGATTCAACGGCGAAGGTGGCGAATCAATGCTTAATGGTTTATTTATGATTGATGATGAACAATTTTTTGATGCTCACACAATGATTGACCATGCAAAACCATATTGCAATAGTTACGAACATTATAAAGGAATATTACAGGATAAAGCTCGTGGTGTTTTTAATGGAAAAGTAATGGTAAGACCGGACGCACAAAAAACGAATGCATTTCAGGAAAATAATTCAATACTTCTCTCCGATGATGCAGTAATGAATTCAAAACCTCAGCTTGAGATTTTTGCTGATGATGTGAAATGTTCGCACGGAGCTACTGTTGGTAAACTTGATGAAGAAGCAAAATTTTATCTTAAAACCCGAGGCATTGGTGAAGAAGCTGCAACTGCAATGCTGATTCATGCATTTGCAAGCGATGTCATAAAATCTATCAGAATAGAAGCTCTGCGAGATTATCTTGAAGAAATAATTTCAAAAAGATTTAATCAATAAGGAAATAAAATGTCTATCAAGTCTGATGCTGCTTTGCCTTCTGTTAATACGGTTTACGATGTAAATCGCATCAGAGAAGACTTCCCTATCCTTAAACAAGTTGTTCATGGTAAACCTCTTGTTTATCTTGATAATGCAGCAACCACACAAAAACCTCTTCAGGTTTTGAAGGAACTCGAAAAGTATTACTACACGATGAATGCAAACATTCATCGTGGTGTTCACGCATTAAGTCAGGAAGCTACCGAAGCTTATGAAAGTGCTCGCATAAAAATTAAGAAATTTATCAATGCTCTGGGCAAGAACGAAATAATTTTTACAAGAGGTACCACGGAATCAATCAATCTTGTTGCTCAATCCTATGGAAGAAAAAATTTTAATGAAGGCGATGAGATTATAATTTCGCACATGGAACATCATTCAAACATAGTTCCCTGGCAATTAATCTGCGAAGAAAAAAAAGCAAAGTTACGTGTAATTCCAATTGATGATAGCGGAGAATTGATATTCGAAGAGTTTGAAAAAATGATCAACGAAAGAACAAAATTTGTTTCTGTGGTTTATGCATCAAACTCATTAGGAACTGTCAATCCTGTAAAAAAAATTATTGAAGTTGCTCATTCGTTTAATGTTCCTGTTTTACTTGATGCTGCTCAGGCAGTTAATCATTTAAAAATTGATGTTCAGGAACTTGATTGTGATTTTCTTGCATTTAGTGGGCACAAACTATACGGCCCAACAGGAATTGGTATCCTTTACGGTAAAGTAAATCATCTCGATTCTATGCCTCCTTATCAGGGCGGCGGAGATATGATTTCGAAAGTTACTTTTGAAAAAACTTTATACAATGAACTGCCTTACAAATTTGAAGCAGGTACACCAAACATTGCCGGCGCAATCGGGCTTGGTGCTGCCATTGACTATGTTGGAAAAACCGGACTTGATAAAATTGCCAGATATGAAAACGAATTGCTTGAATACGCAACAGAAAAAATATCTGAACTAAAGGGTTTAAGAATAATCGGAACATCAAAAAATAAAATCAGTGTTCTCTCTTTTGTTTTAGAGAATGTTCATCCTCACGATGTAGGAACATTTCTGGATTTTGAAGGTGTAGCTATTAGAACCGGTCACCATTGCACTCAGCCGATAATGGATAGATACGGAATTCCGGCTACATCAAGAGCTTCATTTGGAATGTATAATACTTTTGAGGAAGTTGATGTACTGATTAGAGGACTGAAAAAAATTCTGGAGGTATTTGGTTAATGGAACAGGAATTAAGAGAGCTGTATCAGCAGGTTATACTCGATCATAATAAAGCACCAAGAAATTTCCGCAAGATTGAAGACGCTTCAAACTTTGCAGAAGGTTATAATCCTCTTTGCGGCGATAATGTTACTGTGTATATGAAAATTGATAAAAACAACATAATCCAGGATATTTCTTTTCAGGGTTCCGGTTGTGCAATATCCAAAGCATCAGCTTCTTTGATGACATCGATGCTTAAGGGTAAAACAGTTGAAGAAGCAGAAAAACTTTTTAACAACTTTCACGATCTGGTTACTGATAAACTTGGCGATAAACCGGACATGGAAAATTTAGGAAAGCTTGCTGTCTTCGCGGGTGTAAGAGAATTCCCTGCTCGGGTAAAATGTGCTTCATTAGCTTGGCATACTATGCTAAGTGCTTTACACAATAAAAATGAAAAAGTTGTAACGGAATAAACTTCCGTCATCCCGAACTTGTTTCGGGATCTTTAAAATATAAAAAAGAGATACTGAAACCTGCCTGTCCGGCAGGTAGGTAAGTTCAGCAAGACAAAGTGATTATGACACAAATAACAAAACAAGAACTCGAAGAGAAAATAATTCAGGCATTAAAAACCTGTTATGATCCGGAAATTCCGGTGGACATTTTTGAACTCGGGCTAATTTACGAAGTTGCAATTGATGACAATAACAATGTTAAAATAAAAATGACGCTTACTTCACCAATGTGTCCGGCTGCTCAATCTTTACCACTTGAAGTTGAAGAAAAAGTCAAGGCCGTTCCTGAAGTAAATGATGTTAAGGTTGAAATTGTTTGGAATCCACCTTGGAATAAAGATATGATGTCTGAAGTAGCAAAATTGGAATTAGGTTTTTTATAAAAACAGTAGTCATTTCAAATGGGTCTCCGAGCGAGAAAAATCTGTGCCTAAAATAAGAGAAGATTTCTCACAGACTAAATTCGGATTCGAAATGACAAATTCGGGCTTATAAATTTGTTTAAGAAATTAAAATAAAAAGGAGCAGAAAATGTTTAACATAAGTTCACGTCCACCAATGTATGACCAGGACGCAGTACAACCAATGCGAGATGAATTAATTGCAGTTGGTTTCACCGAATTGCTTACACCCGAACAGGTTGATGAAGCAATTAACGTTAAAGATGATAAAACTGTTTTAGTAATGATTAACTCAGTTTGCGGATGCGCTGCAGGTAGTGCAAGACCGGGAGTTTCACTTGCATTGCAGAACGATATAATTCCCGATAAACTTTACACTGGTTTTGCAGGTCAGGAGCGTGATGCAGTTGATAGAATAAGACAATACATTAAAGGATTTCCTCCTTCATCACCAAGTGTTGCATTATTTAAAAACGGCGAGCTGATTTATTTTATGCGAAGGATGGATATCGAAGGATATAGTGCAGAGCAAATTGCAAACACACTTATTCAGGTATTTAATAAATATTGCAGTGCAAAAGGTCCTTCAATTACACCGGAACAATTTGCACAAGTACAATATGCAAAACAGTGTGGTTCAAAAATTCCGTTGTTTAAAGCATAGCATTTTAGTGTCATACTTCGACAAGCTCTGTATGACAAGAATTCAATGTCACTCTGAGCCTGTCAAAGAGTGACGGTCGAGTAATAAAACAGATTGCTTCTCCCGACAAGTCGGGATCGCAATGACGCAAAAAAATAAATGAAATTTAGTACACAAGAAGAATATGGTTTAAGACTTTTGCTTAGAATCGGAAAAGATCGCTCCGATAACGGAATGACTATTCCCGAACTAAGCGAACTTGAAGGTTTAAGTGAAGCAAATGTTGCAAAGATTTTGCGGATACTTCGTCTTGCCGGATTTGTTGAAAGTTCACGCGGACAAACAGGTGGATACAAGCTTACTCGTCCTGCAAAAGATATTTTAGTTGGAGAAGTTTTAACTGCTCTTGGTGGAAAATTGTATGAATCTTCTTTTTGTGAATTACACGCAGGAGTAGAAAATATCTGCACAAACTCAATTGATTGTTCACTTCGTTCTTTATGGAAAACAATTCAAACAATGCTTGACGGATTACTAAGCAAAATTTCTTTGCAGGATTTACTTGGCAGTGAGCAGCAAGTTGAAATTCTTGTAACAAACCTCAGTGAAGAATTAGATAAATCTTAATCGTAGGGTATGAACTCTTGTCCATTACGCTTGAAAAATAACAGATCGGACAGGAGTCCGATCCCTACACCTTAAATTCTTTTTTTACCGTAACCTTATCCAACATTTTCATATTCACTTTATCACCGATTTTTGTTTTGGTTCATAAATACAAATATAAATTTTGTAGGGGAAGTTCGTCAGTTGACGGATTGCCCTTCCTGTAGAATTGCTTTTACAATTTTTAATTTTAGAATATCTAACACTAGCCTTTGTAACGGACAGGGCAAGCCCTGTCCCTACGCCTTAAATTCTTTTTTCTTAACTGTAACCTTCTCCAGCATTTTCATATTTACTTCTACACCAATTCCAGGCTTGACTGGAACATCCATTGTGCCATCTTTATTAACAACAAATTCCGGTTCAACAATATCTTCTTTGTAGTAACGTTTGCTTGCGGAAATATCTCCAGGCAAAGAAAAGTTTGGTAGTGAAGCAAGAGCAACATTTCCTGCGCGTCCAATTCCGCTTTCTAACATTCCGCCGCACCAAACAGGAATATTTTTAGATGCGCAATAATCGTGTATTAGCTTTGATTCTGTAAAGCCTCCAACTCGTCCGGGTTTTATATTTATAACTCTGCAGCTTTCTAATTCAATTGCAGCACGAGTATCAGCAAGCGAGTGAATGCTTTCATCAAGACAAATAGGTGTTTTTAATTCTTTCTGCAGTTTGGAGTGTTCATAGATATCATCATAACCAAGAGGTTGTTCAATCAATAATAGATTATATGCATCCATCTGCTTAAACAAATCAATATGTTTCAACTCATAAGCAGAGTTAGCATCAACCTGAAGCAAGATATTGGGAAATTCTTTTCGTAATGCTTGAACAAATCGAATGTCGTTGCCAGGTGCGATTTTGATTTTTATTCTTTTATAACCTTCTGCAAGATAACCTTCAACTTTTTTGATGAGTTCTTGAATAGAATTTTGAATTCCAATGCTTACTCCGACATCAATTTTATTTCTTGTTCCACCCAACATTTTTGAAAGGGAAATATTTTTTGATTTGGCAAATACATCCCACAAAGCTGCTTCAAGTCCGGCTTTTGCCATTCTGTGTCCACGTACTTTTGAGTAAAGCTGAATGGCTTCATCAATGCTGGAAATATTTTTGCCAAGAATTGATGGAATTAAAAAATCCTGCAAGATGTGCCACGCTGTTGAAACTGTTTCGTAGGAGTAAAACGGAGTGGATTCTGCAACGCATTCTCCCCAACCGGTAATTCCTTCAGCATCAACGCGGACAATAATATGTTCTTCATCATATTCAGTTCCCATTGATGTTGTGAATGGAGAAACTAATTCCATTTTAATGTGGCGGAGTTCTATCTTTTCTATTTTCATAATTAAGCTATATGTTAAAAATTTTTGTCACACTGATCCGTCAGCTGACGGATGTCGAAGTGTGACATCATAAATTAAAGTTAAGTCATCCTTCGACAAGCCTGACTGCTGTCAGGCAGGCTCAGGATGACAAGAAACCTTAGATTGATTAGTCAATCACTCTTATTATTAAATACTTTTCACCTTTTTTTAGCAAATGCTCAAACTGTTTATATGTAACTAATCCAAGCATTGATTTGGGTTCAAGAGCAATTACAATCATATTATTTTTCAGTTGCTTTACCGGAAGAAAATAATATTCCGACAAATTAACTTTATCTGTAACTTCATTTACTGAAACATAAGGATTAACAATTGTGTCACGCTCAAAATCAACTGTTCCAATAGAATCAATAAAATATTGTTCAACTTTGTCGCTGCTCTTTAACTTTACATCAGTATAAAATAGATTGTGATTATCCATCCATTGTTTTAACTCTGAAAGATTTTTCGGAATTAAATATCCCTTCGGTCTTTCAACTTCATAAATTGATTTAACAACTGATCTGAAATCATCGACTGTTACTATAGTATCTTTATTTGAATAGTAGGAAAGTAACTTTAGCTCAAGTTTGTTCCCATCAGAAAAGTGATCAAGTTGAATTGCGACTTTTTCTTCAACTTTATTTTCAATTAGTTTTTTTCTTTCTTCTGCAACGAGTTTTTTAATCTGATCTTTGTTATCGTAACTGAATTTTATCAAACCTAACATTCCGAGCATTTGACTCTTTGCGCGGCGTTCAATTCTATCAGTGTTGTAATCTTCTCCGTTCATTCCTTCTTGAATGAATGACAAAGTATTTTGAATTCCAAAACTTTGTCGTCCATCGTTTATATCAAAAGTACTGTAGCGCAGGTAATCAACTCCAACCGGACCACCAGGTAAATAATGAAATGCCGTATAACCTTTTTCATTAACAAAGTTGAAAATAAAAGGAAGATATTTTTGATAAGATATATTTCTGATTTTCTCGGAGATATTAATGTTCGTTATTGCACCAACAGTTATATCAAAGTTTCTTCTGAAGCCGAGCTTTTTCCATTCCTCACCAAAAGGCCAGTATTCGTGAACATCCATTGTTACTTCGAAAAGATACTTATCA
Organism: Ignavibacterium sp.; assembly: GCA_023511695.1. Classification (GTDB taxonomy): domain Bacteria; phylum Bacteroidota; class Ignavibacteria; order Ignavibacteriales; family Ignavibacteriaceae; genus Ignavibacterium. The sequence goes on along the minus strand of JAIMAZ010000002.1, from coordinate 22,680 downwards.
AAAATTTTGTGCAGTGCTTGTGTTTCCGGTTCTGTAAGAATTAAATGATTACGATTTAAATCCATTCCATTACCATTGCGTCGCTGATTTTTTTCTGAACCATCAGGATTCATTTGCGGAACAAGCACAAAATCTATTTTATCAAAGAGATATTGATTCTCCGGCTTAAGTAATTCTTTTATCAAAAGTAAAGCACCTTCTTTGCCTGATTGCTCATTGCCGTGCTGTTGTGCAAAAATCAGAACTTTAATTTTATTTTCATCTTCACCGAATTTTCCTTTTGAAAAATAGACCGCAAATAATTCTCTTCCTTCTGGTGATTTTGTCAGAATTTCTGCTTTTAGCAAATCAGAAGTTAAATCAACTTCTCTGATGAATTCAGATAGTTCTGAGTGAGAAGTAAGTTTTGTAAAGTTAGATTTTTCTAACGGAGTTTGTTGGGCAAATAGAATATTAAAGACGATTATTAAAAAGAAGATAATTTTTATCATAATTTAATCCGGGTTTTGATCATTGGGAATAAAAAAATTTTTATGTCATCCTTCGATAAACTCAGGATGACAGATTATAATTTTCATAATTATTTCAACAACAACATTGATTTTGTTTCTGAATAATTTGCTGTGGATAATCTGTAGAAATAAATTCCGCTTGGTAAGTTAGAAGCATCAAAATCTATTTCATAAAATCCTGCTGGTTTTTTTTCATTTACCAAAGTTCTGATTTCATTTCCAAGTATGTCGTAAACTTTAAGTGTAACTGGATTGTCACTCTGAGCCTGTCGAAGAGTGATTTTATGATTGTCATCTTTCGATAAACTCAGGATTACACTTGAGACCTGAAATTTTATTCTTGTCGATGCATTAAACGGATTAGGATAATTTTGATATAACACAAAATCATTCGGATGAATTATATCCATTTCATTTTCAACTTCAGTAAGATTATCAAATCTTCCTTCCTCAATTAAGTATTTTATATCCGGATAATTTGTAAGAGAAAATCTAACATCATTCATTGCAACAACTTGTCTTGGACCAATGCTGCTGCTTGCTCTGTAAGTTGATGAATCTACTTTTGTTGTTGATCGTGCATCAACGATTATAAATGGAATTGATGCAACGCCGCTTACACTTTTATCACTTGCGGAAATTTTAATCCGATCATTGCCATTTAAATAAATTCCAATCCGACTTCTGTTTCTCATCATTCCCCACAAAACAGAGCTCATTCTGTTTTCATAATAATCTGAGTTCTCAAAAATCAATGGTTGAAAAATGAGTTCGCCAAAAAGATTTAATCCATCATTCAATGTCATTTTACCACGATAAGAAGCATAAACATCACTATCTGTATTGCTGACATATTTATTTCCGGAAATTTTTCCGGCATTACCAAAAAAGAAAATCGGTTTTGCCGCTGCAACTGCTGATTGAAAAGCATCCGGCAGAATATTTCCAGATTGATTTAGATAAGAAAGAACATTTAATGAATCGCCCACTAACACAAAACAAGTTGCCGAATTAATTTTATCAGCTTCACTTTGTGAGTTAAGATTAGAAGAAGTGACATTGATTATTGAGTAATTAAAATTATTTGCGTTTAAATAATTTGTAATGGCAGTAAGTGAAGAACTAAATCCCGGATGCGATATAACTGCAACATTACTACTGTTAACAGAAGAAAGAAAATTTGCAAGATTAGTATTTAACTGGGCTGAAATGTTATTGCTTCCGGTCAAGTAAAAATCTGTAAGAGGAAATTGCCAGGCTCTATTTGTATCAACATCTTTAGCTGAAGCGGGAATAAAAACAATTTGCTTATTTATAAAATCATACTTCCAACCTTTAGTGAGCAAATGTGATTTTAAGTTTTCAATCGTGTACTTGCCTGATGTTAAAGTTGAATATCTTGTTAAATCATCTTTATAAAAAATTGTAACTGCACCGCTTCCCATAACTTCGCCAACTCCATCTGGAGAAATACAAATTGCAGTTCTGTCATCAACACCAACACCGATTAAATCTCTGCCAGCATTAAAATGTTGGTTATAAAGCATTGCAATTAATAGTCCGTGCCTTCCGCGTTCGATAAAGTGAGTATCAAATAAAATATTTGGGACAAGCTTCAGAAAATTATTTTCAAATTTCATCCTACTGTAAAATGGATTTTGCAGACCTTCATCCGGATAAGCAGAACCATTTTGTGCGCTGAAGTCAACATCGCCTAGTACAGCAGCGCCGGCACTTGTTCCGGCAATTACTCCGCCATTGTTAAATACATATTGAATTGCAGAATCAACTTTAGTTCCTTTCCACAGACGAATATAATCCCACTGATCGCCACCACGAATAAAGATAGCTTTTGCTGTTATCAGTTCATCATAAGTTGATTGTAAATTAGCCGCAGAAGTTGTTGCGATAGTTTTATTGTAAGCAGTATCCGCACCAAGCGACATAAAGTAATTTGGAAGCCAGCTTGTTGCATCAGCAACATCAATGATTATAATCTTTCCGCTGTCGGATTTCTGCACAATCCAGCTATAAGGAGCATCACTCCAATCGTTATAATTTTCCGAACCACCGCCGATTGCACAAACATATCCTTGTGCAAAAAGATTAAGATTAAGATTAAGAGTAAGAGTAAGAAATATGATTTTCTTTAAATTCATAAAAATTAAGTTTTATTCCAGTTTGCTGATTAAGGCGAGGTTGACGATAAGTTTCTTTGTACAACTTTGTGCCGTATTAATTTGTGGCTGTTGTTATAAATCCTTTTGAGTAACGAAGTTAAATTTGCCACAATGATACTAAGGTATAAAGAAACTCTAAAAAAATTTACTTTTTAGTCAACCTCCTGCAAATCTTTAAGTATTACATTGTTAGTTTCAATGAAATACGATGAACGCTTGGTAATAAATCATAAACTGAATATGAATAATCAAAGTAAACAAATGTATCAGCAAAGGGAACATTTGCACCGGCACCGAAGCTAAACTTCTGATCATCGTAGTTCAGTTTATATCCGCCGCGAAGATATAATCTATCAAAGAAAGTAATTTCACTTCCGAAATGAACTCGCTCAGTAGCATCATTAGGATGAGTTGCATCAATGCCGCCGCGGATTTTTATAAAATCAGTTTGATAAATATCGAAACCTATTCCAACCTGAAAATGAAGCGGTAATGGATATTCATCTGTTTTTAATCTTGCAGGAGTTAATCTGCTTATCGGAAAATTCGGATCTTTCAGATGAACCACATCCAGATCAGGACCATCAAACATCATATCACCTCCAAAGTTTGTCATGCTCATTGCAATTGTCAGATTCTGAAAATCAAGTAAATACTGAGTTCCGATATCGAATGCAAAGCCATTTGCTGTTTCATTCCAGATTTGCTGATGCACATATTTTACAGTAAGACCAACATTAAATCTGTCAGTAAGATATTTTGCATAGGTAATTCCGAGTGCAAGATCGCCGGCATCAAAAAATCTTCCCGTTCCATTTGGATTTTCTTCAGTTGTTATTTCCATTTTACCTGTTGTGAATACAACCATACTTGCACCAAGCGAACCAAAATCTCCGGCATTATAAACAACTGAAGCAGCATTAAGATCAAATAAATCGAACCATTTGGCGTAAGAGAAAAACACTTCAATGTTTTTTACTTTAACAATTCCAGCCGGATTGTAAAACACTGAGCCAGCATCATCAGCTAAACCAACGATTGCATTACCTAAGGCTTCAGCTCTGGCGCTAACCGGAATCTGAAGAAACTGTGCGCCGCTTGTGCCAAGATTCGGATTTTGTGCCAAGCTGATTGATGAAGCGATCAAACAGATAACTAATAAAAACTTTTTCATTTTTAATCTCCTGAATGAGTAAATGATTTATGAATCATTACTTATTTAATTACTGCAAATCGTTCTTTGTATTCAATATCACCTGATTTCACTACATAGATATAAATACCCGGAGCAATTTCTCTTCCACCTTCTGCTCGTAAATCCCAGGTTTCAGTTCCATTGTTTGAATTATGATAAATTGTTTTAACCAAATCTGCGTCAACTGTGAAAATATAAATTGTACATTCTGGTGGAAGATTTACAAACTGAATTTGTCTGAGCGGCTCTCTTCTTAATTCACCGAACTCCGGTTCATACAATGAAGAAGCAACATAAGGATTTGGAACCACTCTTATGCGATTAATATTTTCTCTGATCGACTCGGTTTTAATTGTTGAACCTTTAATTTTAAATGAATAAGCATCTTTAACATTTGGTTCAATTGGTTTTACAACATCAATTGAGAATTTATTTCCGGCGGAAGGAATTGCATTTGCCGGGAATTGTATTATTCCCTGAATTCCATCAAAAGAAAATGTTCCGAGATTAAAAACAGTGTCTGCAGTTATGGATGTATTACTTACACTGATAATTACAAATGGTTGATTATTTAATGTGCCATTACCATCAATGCTAACTATATAAAGATTAGTTTGAACTAAGGTTTCATCAACCACACTAAAATCAATATGAACATTGTCAGTTCCGCCGATTCTGGAAACACTTCGAATAATATTTGGTTTACTTAGAGAAAATACAACACCATCAGTTGTTGATTGAATCTGATTCAAATTAAATGGGCGATTGGTTATAACATTTTCATTCTGGTTTTTAACAACATTAATTGCGTAAGAAATTGTAAACAGATCTCCCTGCTCTGGTCTTTCATCAGCAGTTGCACCGGGAGCATCTGTAAATCTGATTCTTAATCCGTGACCAGTGATAATAACTTCTCTTCCTCCGCTTGGATAATTATAACCGGCACGTAGAATTTCACCGGTTGTAAGATTAATCAAATCAAAATTGTTTGATGAGTTGAATTGAAATCCGTATTTATTAGGCTTTGTTTGAGATGAATCAGAAATAGTAATTGTTATCTGTGTTTTTGCATTTCCTGACTCAACTTTAGGAACATAAGTAAAAGCAACTTTATAATTGCCGCCAGCAAGTTCTTCGTCATCAACCGGTTCAACTTTCAAATCATAATTTGAACTTCCGCTCAACTGCGTAATTTCGTAGCTGCTTACTGGTTCTCTGCCAATTGCATTGGAACGAGGAGTTACAGCAACAGTATTTTCAGCTGCCAATGTGTTACCAATCGGACTTTCGAGACTTGGTACAATTTCATTTCCTCTATCGAAAGCTGTGATTGAATACCAATATTCAAATCCATTTAATACTGTTGTATCAGTGTAGCTGTATTGAATTCCTTTATCATCACCAATTCCATTCTTAACATCGAACTGAGCAATTTTATCCCAGTTAATTCCTTTATCTTTACTTCGATAAATTCTGTAACCCTCAAAATCAAATTCACCTGAAGAGGCATCCGGATTTTTTTCTGATCTATCATCCCAGTAAAGTGTTGCAGATTTATCTCCTGCAACTCCGAAAAGTCGTGGTCTTTCCGGTGGTTTAGGAAGATTGAAGTTTGCATCTACAGTTGATTGTGCAGTTATAGCAGCAGCAAGCATTTCATCTTTCGTTTCACCGGCCACAAAAGCCATAACAAAAGTGAGAGTATCACCACGATTTAATCTGTATGGTCCTGAGGATAAGGTAGCAACTAAATCCAGTCCTGATGCTGGAATTGTTGCGGGATCATCGTAATGCAAATTAGTATTATTCCCAATGTGGAAATATCGTGGTCCGAGTGAAGAGTTATAAAGTGAAGGACTGCTCGACATAATTCCATACTGAACTGAATCGATATCAAGATCATCATCATAAAGATTGTAATGCATATCAGTAATACCAAGCATCTGTCCATTAACAATTGGAGTTTTCAGTAAAGCAACACCAAAGAAACCTGTTTTTCCGCCTGGCCATTCAGATGAGACACCATCATCATAAAAGTAAACAAGATTTCGCGATTTAATAAAATCAATTTTATCATCGCCATATTCAGGAACACCGCCGCTAACATTTCCAACATCAATATCGGCATAGATGGCAAAGTAAACACTGTCTAAATCGCGTTGTCCGTTATTTGTAATATCAAATTTGTAAAACAGAATATTCTTTGCGAAAGTAACTCCATAAGCATAACCGGTTTGTATAACCTGAAGTCCTAAAGTTTCTCTTGAATTATTAGAATCTGAATAAACACAATAGCTATCCTGATCGGAAAGAAAAATATTATTTCCATTTGCATCTTTAACAGGCCAGCCATTCACAGGATGCCAGGTTTGTGGATTATCACTAAAGGCAACTTGCGCTAAATCAGGATTATGATAACCGCCGACAGCTTCCCATTCTTCATTAGTTGTGTGTAGTGCCTGAACAACATTTCCCGGAATTCCCACCCAAGGATTAACACGATAGATATAATGCTTTGTGCTGTTGATAGGAAATTCACCGGAAGGTCCCTGAGTGATTCTTCTTGGATAAAGTTTGCCGCGATTTTCAAAAAACAATCCGATGTTGCTTGCATTATGGATTCCCGCTGCGCGATCAATTATTCCAAAAGTTTTTTCAAGACTGCTTCGGGAAAGCTGTTCATCAATTGCTTTTTTGTTTTGTGAATAAGCAGCCATTGAAAAAATTATTAGTACTGTTAGGATGATGATTTTTTTCATCTTCAAATTCCTTTGATTAATATTTTTTATCAGAATCTGATTGTTGTTCCAAGTCTTATCGATCTTGGCGGACCAAAGTTAGAAGGATCTCTCATCCATTCAACAGAATGATTGCCTTCAAAAGTAAAATCAGGTTCACCAGTATCACGATAAACATAAAGTATGTTACGATGATCGGTTACATTCAGAATTTCTGCAAACAACCTGATTTTAAATAAATTGTAAACTTCAAATTCTTTTCCAACCATAAAATCTAAAGTGTATGTTCCCGGTTGTCGCAAAGAATTTTTTATAACAAATCCAACATCTCTTCCGCCCGGCGTATATGGCGCTCCTGAACTTGCTCTGAATACAAAACTAAAATCCATTCTGTCAAAAACATGGGAGCCAAATAAAACAGGTCCTTCATTTTCGGGAATTGTGTATGAACCGGTAACATTCAAAACATGTGTTCTGTCAAAATCAAGATAGTAAAGTAATGTTGATTCCTGCGTTCCGGGATATTGTTCTGTCTCAGATGATGCGCTGCCTTTTGCAACAGAATAAGTATAACTTAATCCACCGGAAAAATATTTGTCAGGTCTTATATCAAGATTAACTTCAAATCCCTTTACATTAGCATAGTCTTCATTTACATAAAGAGTGTAACCGATGTATCTTCCATCCTGAAATGGGAAATAATATCTTGTGCCGATAAGACCGGTAATGTCTTTATAATAAGTAGTAAGATTGATTGCAATACGATCAGAAAACTGATGAGCAATTCCAACTTCGTATGAAATTGTTCGTTGTGCATCAAGTCCCGGTTGACCAATTAAGGGCTCTCTCACATTTAAATCATACTGATTGTTTTCAAACAAATATTGAAAATCAGGGTTCTGGAAGAAATGTCCGTAAGAGAAATGCAATTTTGTTCTATCTGAAATCGGATGAGCAATTCCAACTCTTGGAGATAGCTGTGATCTTGGTTTTGCTTTTACCAATGATGTTGGATCGAGTGGATTATTTCTGAAAACTATGTTTGCATTCATGTAATCGAATCGTAAACCAAGATTTATTACGAGGTAAGGCAATTCAATTTTATCTTGAATGTATGAAGCAAACTCAAAAGGTTCAGTTACATAATCATTTTTATAAGGAAAATTTCTTTTAGGATCGTACACATAAAAATATTTTAAGCGATGCTTTTTATATGAAGCACCAAACTTTACTTCATTGGTGTTGTTGAATTGCCATACCGCATCAACTTTTCCATCAAGTGTTACAGTTCTGCTGTCTATCAATTCAAGCGGATCTGCCTTTGAGAAAAATTCAAATCCTGTTCCTATTGGCAGATATTCCCTTTGAGAAGTTGAAAGATATTGAGAGGTGTCTTTATCAATACCTGAATAAAATCCCTGATTGAAGTATGAAACTTTTAAATCATAAAAGAAATTGTTCTGAACAGTGTGAGTAAGATACAAACCTGTTTGCCAGCTATCTGTTCTTCTTCTCAAATATTGATCGGGAATATATTTCCATGCATGGTTATAGCTTTGTCCTCGTCCCTGACTACCACGATTTGAAAGAGAAATTTTAACATAAGGAATTGCTGTTGTAGTTAGCTTTGTAAACAAAGTTCCATCTTTATTATAGCCAAAAGGCAGATAGCTTCCTCTTCTATCTACTTCAGCGGAAATAAAGAACTTTAAATCATTTGTAACTACCGGACCGCTGATATTTCCATTAACACTCGATTCGTGTAAACGCGAATATCTTTCTATACCAAACTCTGAAGTTCTGTATTCAAATTTTCCGGAAAGTTTATCTGAACCATCGCGGGTAACTATGTTAACAACACCGCTAAGAGCATTTCCATACTCAGCATTAAAAGTTCCGCTAAGCAAACTCATTTCCTGAATAGCATCGTTATTTAGCTGAGTTGCTAAACCACCAAGCAGAGGATCAACCACAAGCATTCCATCAATCATATAAGCTATTTCATTTGCTCTTCCGCCACGAACATGAAGATTAGAACCGCTGCCAACAACTCCTGCCTGAAGTGAAAGCAATTCTGTAAAAGAAGTAACAGGCAAAGCTTCTATTTCGTCTCTGCTTATTACAGAAATTGAACTTGTTAAATCTTTTTGTATTAGAGGAGTTTTTGCAGTTACAACAACTTCACCAACCTGAACTGTTTGGGGTTTTAAATTAACAGAAAGATTTGTGGTTTGGTCAACAATAATTGCAACATTTTGCATCAAAACTGTTTCATAACCAATGAATGAAATTCTCACATTGTATCTGCCGGGAGGAATATTAAGAATAACATATTCTCCGTTTGCATTTGTAGCCGCGCCAAAGGATGTTCCTTCAATCAGAACATTAGCACCAACAAGCGGTTCACCATTATCAGCATCTTTAATTACGCCGGCTAATTTTCCGGTTGTCCCTGCAAACAAATAAAACGAGAACAAGAGAACTATTGAAAATATTTTTTTCATATCTGACTCCTTATCAGATAATTATAAGATAACCTGATCTTGTTCGATCATTATTTTTTCACTTTCTTTAAGAACTTTTTTTGCTTTTGATTTATTCTTAACTGCACAAGCCGTTGCAATTGCATTTATCAGAACCGATATCGCTGCAAACGAATTAGTAAAAAGCATATTTTCACTTTTCACTGTAAGAACTGCTTTTGAAGAAGCAGCAATTGGTGCAGTAGATTTATTAGTGATGCTAATTACTCCGATACCGTTTTTATCTGCAAACTTTGCAACATCAACTGTTTCTTTAGAATACGGTGGAAATGAAAAGCATACCAGTAAATCATTTTTATTCATATACAAAATCTGCTCGTGGAAAAGAGTATGGGTATGTTTCAGAACAGATGAATCAACTCCAACTTGTGTTAACTGATAAGAAAGAATTTCTGCAAGCAGATAAGAGATACCTAATCCTGCCGTATAAACTCTATCTGATTGAAGAATTATTTCAATCACCTTATTGAAAGTTTCTCTATCAATATTGGTTAAAGTATCATTTATATTTTTCACATCCATATTCGCCACAGATGTAAGAATATCATTATCAAGTTTACTTTTATCAACAAGAGAGAAGATTTCATTTTTCTTAAGATGTTTTTTCAGCGAATCTGAAACTGCATCCCGCAATTCACTGAATCCCGTAAAGCCAACACTTTGAGCAAACCGGATAACAGAAGCAACACTTACCCCGACTTGCTTTGAAACTTCGTGAACATCAACAAAAGGAATATTGTCGAAGTTATCAATCACAAAATCGGCAACCTTGCGTTGATTCAAAGGCAGCGAATCATACTTGCTCTGAATTTTCTCTCTTATTTCTTTATAACGGCTAACCATAGATTAAGAAATTGTCGCACTCCGATGAACTCTCAGTGCGACAATAATTTTTTATCTCATTAAAATCATCTTTTTAGTTTCAGAGAATTTTCCTGCTGTTAGTTTATAATAATAAACTCCGCTGCTGAGATTGCTTGCGTTAAAGTTGATTGAATAACTTCCTGCTGTACGATATTCATTAACCAAAGAAGCAACTTCATTTCCCAATACATCATAAACCTTCAATGTCTGATAACTATCAAAAGGGACATTCCAGCTGATAATGGTATTTGGATTAAATGGATTTGGATAGTTTTGATTTAAGCTGAAGTCAACCGGACTTGATGACGATTGATCATTAACATCAGTAATCAGATTGTATTTAGTCTGAGCTTCGCTGATTTGAGCTAAAAGATCACTTTCATTTTCACCGAGTGCAAAAGCAAAATATAATACCACTGAATCCTGAGAATTAATATTAACAAATTCTATTGATGGTATTGTAACCGGACCTTCAACATCACCGATATACTCATTCTGAATTGAGCCATAATTGAGCCAACTCCAATAACTTGAGTCCACATAATAACCATCATACCATTCAAAAGAATAAAGTGATTGAAGTGGATGGGAAAAGAATTTAATTCCTGAGTGTACCCCACCACGTTTTGTTATTATAACTTGATTTGATGGATTATATGTAACAGTATCATACCCATAAGTTCCATCCAAACTCATAATAATATCAAGTCCAATTTTAGCATTGATGGCAGCTGTTTCCCGGTTCTTAATTGTCCATTTAACCAGAGCATATTTTGCATTATTCCAGCTGTAAATGTTGTACCTTACAAGCACATCCGGAGGAGCTGCTGAATAAGCATTGTTATACGCTCCAACAAGTTCAAAATCGCTTAGAGAGGGAGAGCTAACTAATGAAGTTGGTTCTTCTACATCCATATCATTTTGGTAATCGAAAACAGCATTTGAATTAACTCCCACTAGTGGGGAAATTCTTTCAATGTGTTTAGTTCCACTTGCATTTGGAAGATAAGCTCTTATTCTTCCGTAAGCATTTACAACTACTCCCATAGAGCCGGTTTCGAATGTAGCTTGAGCAAAGGTTGGGATTACATCAAGCGATAAAACAAGAAGAATTGTTGAAAATAAAAGTAAGAACTTTTTCATAGTGCACCTCTTTTGTTGTTGATTAAAAAATTTTTTTTATATCAATGCCATCCAATTAAGTTTGGCGGAATAAGTAAAATAAATCCCAACAGAAATAAAATTATCATTAAAGGTAAAACCCATTTTGCCCATTTGTCCCAGGGAACACGAGCCATTGATAATGCACCCATCGTTACAGCAGAAGTTGGAATAATTATATTCGTGTATTCACCAAACTGAAATGCAAGAATAGCTGTCTGTCTTGTAACTCCGGCTAAATCTGCAAGTGGGGCCATAATGGGCATTGTTAAAGCTGCCTGTCCGCTTCCTGAATGAACGAAGAAATTAATTATCGCCTGAACAATAAACATTTTCTGTGAAGCAAAAACCGGAGATGATGACTCAATAAATGGTGATAAGCCGTAGAGAATAGTATCTATAATATTTGCGTCTCTTGAAAGAACAAGAGTTGCTCTTGCGAGTGCAATTATCAGAGCAGTTCCAACCAAATCTTTTGCACCATCAACAAAAGCTTTAATAAGTTCATCGCTTTTCAATCCTCCGATAATTCCAACTACTATTCCCATAATAAAAAACATTCCGGCTATTTCTTCAATGTACCAATGAAATTCAACTACACCAACAACAAGCAAAATTAGAGAGAGAACGAATGTTATTAGTACTGCTTTATGCCTGATTGAAAAATGATTGTTGTTATTATATATAATATCAAAATGTTCGTTCTTTCTTCGTTCTTCATCTTCTTTATACATTGGACTGACTTGAGGATTCTTTTTTAATCTTCCTACATACCAGAGTAAAAATAAAATTACAACCGTGGTTGAGATTGCCCAGCAAATCATTCTGTAACCTATACCTGAAAACAATGGAACTTCTGCAATTCCCTGTGCAATACCAACATTAAACGGATTCAGAAAAGCGCTTGCAAAACCAATGTGTGCGCCAATCAATGGAATAGCTACACCAACAATTGAATCATATCCAAGAGCAAGGCAAATAGGAACAATTATAAGTACGAATGGAATTATTTCTTCATTCATTCCGAATGTTGCACCACCGAGAGAAAACATCAGCATCAAAACCGGAATGAAGAGATTCTGAAGGAGTTTGGAAGTTTTGTATGCTTTCGCAAGTTTATTAATAAGCGAATTAATTGCATCTGTTTTTGCGAGAACATTAAACGCTCCGCCAACAATTAAAACAAAACCAATGATTAAAGCTGCTTCAACAAATCCCTTTAATGGCGAAATAAATAAATCAAAAATTCCTTGTGGATGGCTATCAACATATTTAAACGAGTTCGGCACAACCACTTCTCTGCCATTCATAATAGTTCGCTCATATTTACCGCCTGGAATAATCCAGGTTAATGCTGCAATTAAAACCAGCAGAGAAAAAACCAGTAAATATGTATTCGGTACTTTAAGCCGGAATTTTTTCTTTTGTTCGCTCATTCAATTACTTGTTTTGTTTTTAAATCAAACTTATCGCCGTTTATCAGCAAATGCATTTTCATTCCAGTGATACCAAGATTTCCGTTCTTATCTTCTCTGATATTTTTTGCCTCGGTTGGATCATAAACCAAAACCTGATTGCTGCCAATTACTTCAAATGTTTCATTGGGAGAAACAACAATTGCAGTAGCTTCATCAATTGCAATACCCAAAAGATTTGGATGCTCACACATCAATGTAATTAAGCGGTTGTGTCTTTTTCTTTTAAGAAAATGTTGATCAATAATTGCGTTCTTAATAAAACCAAATCCTTTAGCAGTTTCTATATTGCCTTTTTGAATTGATATAAAAGCTGATGAAGAATCTTTATTCAGCAATTCATTTCCGGTAATCATTATTTCACTTTGAACTGCGGCACCAGCGCTTGAACCACCAATTACTCCGCCATTATAATAAATGTCATAAACTTTCTGAAGAAGTTTTGTCCCGAGCATATCGCGGGTTAAATCACTTTGATCGCCGCCAAGAAAATAAACTGCATTTGCCCAATCCATTTTTTTAAGATTTGAATCTGCATCAGCGGTTTCTCTTGTAAATAAAAGATAATCTGCTTTTGCCCCAAGTTCTTCAAATTCTTTTTTATGAAGCTCGCTGTTGCGAACGGGATTTGAGCCAGCATTAGGAATAATTATGACTCTTGCGTTTTCACCACCGGCAAGCTGAATAAATTTTTTTGATGTTTCTTCTGTATGAACTCCGCCAATAATAACAAGATAACCTTTTGTTTGTGCAAAAGAAGATTGTGAAAGCAAAAGAATTATTAATGCGATAAAATATTTTAGATTCATTGTTAATCCTTTTTAACAAGTTCGAGTGCAATTTCAGCTGATTTGATTAAATCCTCGATATAAACGAACTCATCATTTGAGTGAGGATTCTGCGCACCAATTCCGATGTTAACAGATTCAATTCCATTTGCATTTAATGAGTTTGCGTCACTTCCACCTAAAGAAATTTTTGGCGTTGGCATCAATCCAACTTTTGTAATTGCTCTGACAATATCTTTATAAACATCGGAATTTTCTTTAATCGTGTATGGTTTAAAATCCCAGTAGTAATCATATTCAATTTTAGCGCTGGATTTCTTTGCCTCTTCTTCGAAAGTTTTGATTAACAGATTGAAATAATTCTCTGCCTTTTCCAGATTGAAAGATCTTACTTCGCCAATCATTTCTGTCAATTCGGGAATTACATTAACAGCCGAACCACTTTTAAGTGAGCCGATATTCATTGTGGTTTCATCATCAATTCTTCCAAGAGGTAATTTGTTGATTGCCCGGGTTGCAATAACGAGAGAATTAATTCCTTTCTCTGGCGCAATTCCGGAATGAGATGCTCTGCCAATAACTTTAAGATTAAAACCAATTGCACCGCAAGCAGAGTAAATAAAACTTCCGGGACGATAACCTGAATCAAACACAAATCCTTTTTTAATATTACCATTCAATCCAAGATACTTTGATCCAAAGAGTGTTGTTTCCTCACAAGTTGTAAAAGCAACAGTAAAATCTTTAACCGGGATTTTATCCTTGGCAATTCTTTCAAGTGTATAGAGCAAGACTGCAACACCTTCCCGATTATCAACACCAAGCACTGTATCACCTGAAGATGTAATTCTGTCTTCTTTAATTATTGGTTTAACATTTTCAGTTGGTCGTGCAGTATCCATATGAGCGGTCATCACAAAATCACCGCCATTGCCAATTTTACAAATCAGATTACCAGTATTGCTGTGAGTGAATTTAGCAGAGTCGTCGAATTCAACTTTATATCCCAGATTTGAAAGGAAGCTTTGAATAAAATCAGCAAGTGGTTTTTCATTGGCTGACAGCGCATTTATCTTGATTACCTGAAGAAATATTTCAATCAATCTGGAGGGATTCATTTGTAACTCTGCTTACAAGTTTAACAAATATTGTAATTTCTGTTACAGAGTTACAAAAAATAAATTAATTAGTCAAGAACTTTCTTAAAATATTTTTAATCTTCTTCCGAGTAAGTCTCAAGATCGCCTTTTTTAATATAACCGTCTTTTAAAAGACTATCGGCTGACCTGTAAAGTACAATTGTTACTTCATTAGTGTTGTTGTAACCAGTTGCTTCAATCTTTACTCCATTCAATTCTTTTGCAACTTTAACTCTTGCGATCAGTTTGTCATCGTTTATTAGTGATTTCTCGATTTTAGCTTTTTTAACGGGAATATTCATTAAGCCCCAGAATATTCCTTTGCGCGCATTAATCAATGCAGCTTCTATATCGGAATCAACTTTTGATTGAGCAATTGCAGAAGAGGAAATAATTATAAAAATGGAGAAAAGTATTATTGGAAAGTTTTTCATATCGCCCTCTGAAAATTTTCTGTTCAATAATAGAAATAATTTATTTCAGCTTCAAGTATGTGATGGCTATCCAAAACATAATTTAAATCAATAGAAATACTTGCTTTTATCATTCAGTTGTTTTAGTTTGGAAACTAATAATACTAAAATAGTTTCCAAATGTCTAAAAAAATAAGCACATTAAATTCAGCGGAGAGAGATAAAGTTATTGATTTTTGCTCAATAAAATTTCTCAAAGAAGGTTTTTATTATGTAACGGTAGATCAGATTGCATCTGAACTGAGGATGTCAAAAAAAACCATCTATAAATATTTTTCTACTAAAGACGAACTGGTTGAAGCCGTAGCCATTAATATGATGGAAGATGTCAGCAGAAAAATTGAAGATATAATAAATTCAAAGAACGACTCTTTAACTAAAGCACTTATGCTTTTTGAAGTAATGGCAGGCGTTGTTGTCAGGTTTTCTGAAAACTGGTTGAAGGATTTACAAATTCACACACCTAAGCTTTGGAAAAAAATTGATGAGTTCAGAACTAAAAGAGCTTTCACTGCTCTCGGAAGCATTATTAAACAAGGTCAGAGTGAAGGAATCATAATTGACAAACCCGCTGAATTAATAATTCACATTTTTGTCAATACAATCCGTTCTGTTGTTCATCCCGATTTTTTATATCATCAAAAGTTTAATTACAAAGAGGCATTCATTCACTCTTTCGAAATTTTATTTAATGGAATTTTAACGCCCAAAGGCAAAAAAATTTTTGATAAAATTTTTTCAAAGGTAATAAAATGAAAACATCAACTTTAATTCAATTAATAATTTTTTCATTTATAGTATTTGGCTGCAACAGCAAAAATGAAAAGCAAGCAATTGAGGCAACCGGTAATATAGAAACTATCAATGTTACTGTTTCTTCAAAAGTTAACGGTGAAGTAATTTCTATTCTTAAAGATGAAGGCGATAAAGTTAAGTCCGGCGACACAGTAATGATTATTGATCCAACAATTTATCAGATCAAACTTCGTGAAGCAGAAGCAGCTTTATTATCAGCAGAAGCTCAGCTTGAGCTGGTAAAGGTTGGGGCAAGAAAAGAAGATATTCAACAGGCAGAACAAATGCTTAAGCAGGCAGAAGTGAATCTTCAATCTGCCGAGAATGATAAAATAAGATTTGAAAATCTTTATCAAAGTAAATCAATTAGTAAAAAACAATATGAAGATGCTATAAGCAGATATGAAATTGCACTCGCTCAATTTAATTCTGCAAAAGAAAATCTGAGAAAAATTCAAAACATCAGCCGACCTGAAGAATTAAAACAGGTAAAAGCAAACTATGAAAGAATCAAAGCGAATGCAGATCTGATTAAAAAAAATCTCAGTGATTGCTATGTAACTTCTCCAATTGACGGAATCATTGTTAAAAAATTTGTAGAGAAGGGTGAAACGGTGAACAATCTTTCTTCATTATTTAAGGTTTCCAATTTATATCAGGTTGAAATCTTAGTATTTGTGAATGAGAAGGATTTGGGAAAAGTAAAACTGGGTCAATTAGTTGAAGTAACTGTTGATGCTTTCCCGAATAAAATTTTTGAAGGTAAAGTAGCTTACATTTCACCCGAAGCAGAGTTTACTCCTAAAAATATTCAGACAAAGGAAGAAAGAACAAAGCTTGTTTTTGCAGTTAAAGTTAAGATTAACAATCCTGATCTTGAGCTGAAAGCTGGTATTCCAGCAGACGCGAAAATAATCTTGTAATTTTGTAATGATTAATATCATCGAAATTGAAAATCTTAAAAAATCTTACAATGAAATTGTAGCGGTGAATAATATCTCTTTCACTGTCAACGAAGGAGAAATGTTTGGACTTGTTGGACCAGATGGTGCAGGTAAAACAACAACAATTAGAATGTTATGTGGGTTGTTAAATGCAGAGCAGGGAAAAATCAAAATCTTTAATAAGGATATTTCTGAGCAAAGGAAACATATTCAGAGTAACATTGGCTATCTTTCACAGAAATTTAGTCTTTATGGAGATCTTACTGTTGATGAAAACATTGAGTTCTTTGCTGAGATTCATAATGTTAAAAATTTTCATCAGCGCCGAGATGAACTTTTAGAATTTACACGACTTACTGCTTTCCGTAATCGACTTGCCGATCAACTTTCTGGTGGAATGAAACAGAAGCTCGCACTTGCTTGCAGCTTAATTCATAAACCAAAAATAATTTTTCTTGATGAACCAACTACCGGAGTTGATCCTGTTTCGCGAAGAGATTTCTGGAAAATTCTTGCTGGTTTACTAAAAGAAAGAATAACAATACTAATGACCACTCCATATCTTGACGAAGCTGAAAGATGTAATCGTGTTGCATTGATGCACAATGGAGAAATAATTAGTCTCGATACTCCGGAAAGAGTTAAGAATTCTATTGGGAAAAAATCTCTAGAAATTATTACTAGTGATATTAAATCATCTTACAGAATTTTAAAGTCGTCCAAAGAATTTGAAGTTCAGATTTTTGGTGATCGCCTGAATATTATTTCAGATACTCCTGAGCAGACAATTATGAGAATCAAAAACTTTTTAAACTCAAATGGAATTGAATTGATTTCTTATCGTGCAACAAGCTTATCGCTCGAAAATGTTTTTATTCATCTGATAACTAAATGAACAGTATAGAAGTTAAAAATCTTACAAAAAAATTTGGCGAATTTATTTCGGTCAATAACATTTCTTTTAATGTTAAAAAAGGCGAAGTATTCGGATTTCTTGGAGCGAATGGTGCGGGTAAATCAACTACCATCAGAATGTTGTGTGGAATTTTAAAACCAACCTCGGGCGATGCTATTGTTGGCGGCTTTAGTGTGATGAATCAGCCTGAAAAAGTTAAACAACAAATTGGTTATATGTCGCAGAAATTTTCTTTATATAATGATCTTACGGTGGAAGAGAACATAAATTTTTTTGGCAATATATACGGACTTACAAATTCTGTTCTTGAAGAAAGGAAGAAATGGGTTTTATCTGTAGCCGATTTAAACGGAAAAGAAAAATTACTTACGAATTCTTTACCTGGTGGAATTAAACAGCGACTTGCACTTGGAACTGCAGTAATTCACAAACCTGAAATTGTTTTCCTCGATGAACCAACAAGCGGAGTTGATCCGATTGCAAGGAGAAATTTCTGGGAGTTGATCAATTCCCTTTCTGAAGATGGAACTACGGTAGTTGTAACAACACATTATCTCGAAGAAGCCGAATATTGTAACAATATAATCTTAATTGACGCGGGAAAACTTATTGCTGAAGGTAATCCTAAGGAGTTGAAGGAAAGATATATTAAGAACAAAATTCTTGAAATCGAATGTGAGCGAATTTCTGAAGCTACAGAAATACTTTCAAAAGAATTTTTTGTTGAAGAAGTGAATATTTTCGGAAATTCTATTCACATAAGTGTGAATAATTTTTATCAAAGCGAAGAACAATTAAAAAATGTCTTATCAGCAAATTCAATAAATGTTTTCAGAGTCAGTGAAGTGACACCAACACTTGAAGATGTTTTTATTCATCTGGTAGATAAAAAATGAAATCTCTAAAACAACTTGTAAATAATATTCTGAATTCTTTTTCTTTAATACTTGCAGTTTCCAAAAAAGAAATCAGGCAGCTTAAAAGGGATTACAGATTACTGTTTGTGATTTTCTTTTTCCCTGTTTTTTTACTTGTGATATTTGGTTACGCAGTTAACTTTGATGTGAAACATATAAAGTTGGCTGTCTATGACAGAGAGAAATCGGAACTCAGCAGGGAATTGATTAACTCGCTGCAAAATTCAAACTATTTTGATATCGTTTTTTATCTCAGTGATATAAATGAAGCAGATAATCTTCTTGATCAGAAATTAGCTCAATGTGTTTTAGTAATTCCAGAAGATTTTTCCAGAAAAATTTTTTCTAGACAAAATGTAACTTTACAATATCTCATTGATGGAGTTGATGGCAATACTGCAGCTATAATTAAGAATTATGTTTCGATGGCAACCTTCGATATGAGTAATAACATTGCTGAGGAGCTTTATACAAGATTAGGAATAAAATATTACAAACCAATAGATATCGAGCCGATATTCTGGTATAATCCTTCACTTCAGACAACAACATTTTTAGTTCCTGGATTAATTTCAATGATTCTTTTAATCACATCTGTTATTTCGATTTCACTTACCCTTGTTCGTGAAAAAGAAAGAGGAACTCAGGAACAGTTGAATATCTCGCAATTAAATTCATTTGAACTTTTAATCGGAAAGATTATACCTTATTTATCAATTGCTTTAATTAATGCAACTTTCATTTTGATAACAAGTTATTTTTTGTTTGATGTTGAAGTTAAAGGTAGTTTCACCGAATTAATTTTAACTACACTTTTGTTTTTATTCGCTTCAGCAAGTCTTGGTATTTTCATTTCGGTTGTTTCTGATTCACAGCAAATTGCTTTCACACTCGGAACATTTATTTCATTACTTCCTTCAGTCATTTTATCAGGATTCATTTTCCCGATTGACAATATGCCATGGGCTGTTCAGATAATTACAAATATTACACCCGCAAAATTTTTTATTGTGATACTGCGAAACATTATGCTTAAAGGTGTCGGATATGAATCTTACTTTATGCAGATAATTTACTTGCTGATTTTTGCAATGTTTCTTTTAACGCTCGCTACAATAATTAGCAGAAGAAAGTTAAGCTCGCCATGAAATCAATATTAAACTTTATAAAAAAAGAATTTCTCCAGTTCAAACGCGATCCAAAAATGTTTGGGATAATTCTGATTGCACCTGTTATACAACTTATTTTCCTGGGTTACGCCGCTAATCTTGATATCGAAAAAATAAAACTTGTTGTTTTTGATCAGGATAATACTACTACTTCCAGAAAACTAATAACTGAGCTTACTTCATCAGGATATTTTGTTATTCAGGATTATGTGAATGATTACAACTCCGTAACAGAATTTTTAGATTATAATAAAGCAATAGTCGCTTTAGTAATTCCGAATAATTTTGAAAAAAATCTTAATCGTAAAGAAACCGCAAAGCTTCAGGCAATATTTGATGGATCTGACGGAAATACCGCATCAATTGCTGCCGGGTATTTTCAGCAGATTGTTTTACAATTTGCCCAGCGAACCACATTCGAAATGTTTAAGAGAAGTGGAACAGCTTTTTTACCAGTTGGTGATGTTAGTCCGGAAATCAGAGTTTGGTATAATCCGACTTTAAAGACAAGAAACTATATGGTTCCGGGAATAGTTGGTTTGTTGCTTAGCATAGTTACTCTGCTATTAACATCGCTCGCAGTTGTAAAAGAAAAAGAAATCGGTACAATGGAACAATTGATTGTCACTCCATTAAAGCCATATCAGATTATTATTGGTAAGCTCGTTCCATTTATTTTGTTGGGGTTTGTATCAATTATAATTGTCTTAACCGCCATGCGATTCATTTTTGATATTCCGGTTAAAGGAAATATAATTTTTCTGTTTCTCTCTGCATTCTTTTATATTTTATCAACATTGGGTTTGGGATTATTCGTTTCGACAATTTCAAAAACTCAGCAGCAGGCAATGATGATTGCAGTATTTGCTGTTATGATGCCAATGGTTTTTTTATCAGGTTTTGCTTTTCCGGTTGAAAACATGCCAAAAATTATTCAGTATATTTCGTATGTAATTCCTCTTAAGTATTTTATAAACATAATTCGTGGAGTAATTTCAAAAGGACTTGGATTTTCTGAACTTTGGCTGAACGCTGCTGTGCTGCTTGCGATGGGTGTTATCATTCTTTTTTTAAGTTCGCTTAGATTTCAAAGAAGATTAGATTAAACTTAAATGGTATCTGCTTACAAAGATTTGTTACTGAATAAACTTTTAGATCATCTCGGAGTTGATAGAAAAATTTCCGACGAGAAATTAATTCAGGAACTTGTGAACAGTGAGAAGCTGCGTGCTAAAATTCTTGCTTTCGTTTTAACTATAATGCTGATTGTTATCATTATTATCGGAATTGTTTACAGCGAAGAATTTAAACCAACCTACAACAGCACTTTCATTTTTCTGATTACTGCAGGAATGATTGTTTTTTTACTGTTAAGAACAATCATATTAAATAAGGTCATTAAACGATGGGCTAAATTTGGTTTTGCCTGGTTCAATTTTCTAAGATATGTAAACATATTTCTTGAAATCAGTATCCCAACAATTGTTTTGTACTTTTATTCTTTCTTCATTCCTTCTGTTTATCCATTATTAACTCCAATCTCATCTATTTACTTTATAATTATTTTGCTATCAACACTTGAGCTTGATTCTCATTTAAGTATTTTCAGCGGACTTACAGCAGCAATTGAATTTACAATTCTTTCATTGATTTTACTTAATAATTCCGATATTAAAAATCTCTCACCCGTACTATCATTCTTTCCGATGTATTTAGGTAAAGCTGTTCTTTTTGCTTTGGGTGGATTTATAGCAGCAATGATAACTAATCAGGTGAAGAAAATTCTTAATCGTTATTTTGAAACAAGAGAAGAAAGAAATAAGATTGAGCATATTTTCGGTCAGATGGTTTCCAAAGAAATTGTTGAAGATATTCTGAACAATCAGCCTGAAATAGTAAGCAGAATAAGATATGCCTGTATTATGTTTTTGGATATAAGAAATTTTTCATTATTTGCCGAGAATAAATCACCTGAAGAGATAATTGAATATCAGAATAAAGTTTTTGCACCATTGATTGAAATTGTAAATAAACACAAAGGCATTGTAACACAAATTATGGGTGATGGATTTATGGCTATCTTTGGTGCTCCAATCGAACACGAGAATGATTGTCAGTTAGCTCTCAATGCAGCAATTGAAATTCATAAAACATTAAAAGAGAAAAATGAAAACGGAGAAATTCCACAAACAAAAATTGGTATTGGTTTGAATGCCGGTGAAATTGTTACTGGAAATGTTGGCGCTGAAAACAGAAAGCAATATTCTGTTACGGGAAGAGCAGTTATTGTTGCTGCGAGATTAGAACAATTAAATAAAGAGTTCAACTCGGAGCTTTTAATTTCTAAAGAAGTTTATCAGCGTGTGCATTTAGATGGACTGAAACCAATCAGACATTTTCAGGTAAAGATTAAAGGACAAGCTGAGCCAATCGAAGTTTATCAGATAATTTAATAGAGTGTTATTAGATGACGAGAGTTAAAATTGATTTGCCGGAAAATTTTATTTTCATCACTGAAATTCCTCTTAGAATTTCGGATATAAACTATGGCGGTCATCTTGGAAATGATTCCGTGCTTTCTATTTTTCAGGAGGCAAGGATAAGATTTTTAAAACAATTTGGTTATTCAGAAATTGACATCGAAGGCACAAGCATAATTATGACTGATGCTGCAGTTCAGTATAAGTCTCAAGGTTATTATGGCGATATTCTGATAGTAGAATTAACTGTTGATGATATCCAAAAAATTGGTTGTGACTTTTACTATCGTGCAACCAACAAACTAAATGGAAAGATTGTGGCAAGTGGTAAAACAGGAATCGCATTCTTTGATTACAAAAAAAATAAACTCACCTCAGTTCCGGATAAATT
>JAIMAZ010000192.1 GCA_023511695.1 Ignavibacterium sp. | reverse complement strand
TCATTTGCACAGCAGACGCAATTTCGTGCAACCTGGTTAACTAATGTAGATAGTTATGTGCTTGCTACTGATGCTTCAATTGTCGAGGCAGTTAACTATTTATCATCAATTGGTATCAATGTTATTTTTCCGGTGGTTTATAATAAAGGTTACACTCTATATCCAAGTTCAATTATGGATAGTTTGTTTAATGCTCCAACTATACCTGATCCGTCATTTCAAAACAGAGATTTTCTGGAAAGATTAATAATCGAAGCTCATCGTGTTGGTATTGAAGTAATTCCGTGGTTTGAATTTGGTTTTTCATCATCTTATAGCTTAAATGGTGGACATATAGTTGCTAGATTTCCTCACTGGGCGCTCAAAAACAATCAGGGACAGCTGGTTGTTAAAAATGGCTTTGATTGGTTAAGTGGAATAAATCCTGAAGTTCAGAATTATATGCTTTCTTTAGTTATGGAAGTAATTGATAAATACGATGTTGATGGAGTTCAGGGAGATGACAGACTTCCGGCAATGCCTGTTGAAGGTGGTTATGATTCTGTTACAGTGGAAGTTTATAAATCTGAACATAGTGGCGCAACTCCTCCAAATAATCCTGGAGATGTTAACTGGAAACGATGGCGTGCTGATAAGTTGAATCAGTTTTTTATTCGTATGAGAGATTCAGTAAAGTCAAGAAGTCAACATTTAATCCTTTCATCTTCACCAACTCCTTATCCTTGGGGTTATGATGAATATCTTCAGGACTCCCGCTATTGGGCGCAGAACAATGTGGTTGATAATATCATCCCTCAATTATACAGATATGACTTTAGCAGCTATCAATCAGTGCTATCACAATCTTTATCGCAAATAAGAAGTGTTAATCCTAATATTTATTTTGCAGGGGTATTGATTAAATCTGGTTCGTGGATTATTACTCCTACTCTCATTACTCAAATTATTAATCTTAACAGAACAAATAATGTAAACGGAGAATGCACTTTCTTCTATGAAGGATTAAGAGCTAACAACAGTGAAATAGGAAACCTTTTAGGTGTAAATTTTTATTCTCAGCCAACGTTTGTTCCTTATCGCAACGGAAACAACTGGAGACCTAAAGCAACAATAAAGAATGAAGATGAAACAGGTGTTGTAATAAACGGCAATTGGACAAACTATCCGATGCAGGGTTTTACAGGACAAATAATCCGTACAAATCAAACAAGCAGTTATGCATCAGTAGAATATAATTTAGAAGTACCATTCAGTGCATACTTTGATGTGTATGCATATCTGACACCAAACACAACTTGGACACAACAGGGAAGATATGTATTGTACAGTGAAACAGATTCAAGTGAAGTTATAGTCAATCAATCAAACTTAAGCAGGAAAGGATGGCAGAAGATAGGAACTGTGTATCTAAGTCAGGGTAACAGGAAGGTAATGAAGATAGACAATAGATATCTGGAAAGCGGAAGATATTTAGTAGCCGATGCAATGATGATAATGATAAACAGGAAGTTATCGCCTGATGTTGTAATAACAGATGTAGAAGAAGAAAAAGAAAGTATAGTAGAACAGCCAACAAAATTTGTATTAGAGCAGAACTATCCAAATCCATTTAATCCAAGCACTACAATCAGTTGGCAGTCACCAGTGGGCGGAAGGCAAACAATAAAGTTATATGATGTTTTAGGAAGAGAAATAGACACGATAGCAGATGGATATTATGAAGCGGGAAAACATTCTACATTATACACTGTACATTCAAGTTTACCAAGCGGTGTTTACTTTTATAAACTAACGAGTGGAAATCATTTGACAAGCTCCCCAAAGGGGCAGGCAGGACAGAGTTTTTCACAAACTAAAAAAATGATTTTATTGCGATGATATTATTTAATAAAAAGGTTTAGGTGAGACTTTTATGACTAAGCGTGCAGATGCTCTTGATGCTCTTCGAGGTTTTGCGATTATCACGATGATTCTTTCTGGTAGTATTCCGTTTTCTGGTCCAGCTGCTTTGCCCGGATGGATGTATCATGCTCAGCTTCCTCCACCAGATCATATTTTTAATCCAAATCATCCGGGAATTACTTGGGTTGATTTGGTATTCCCGTTTTTCCTCTTCTCAATGGGTGCAGCATTCCCATTTGCTTTAAGAAAAAGAATTGAACAAGGAGCTTCTAATTTTACAATTATTCTTCAGGCAATTAAAAGGGGATTCTTGCTCGTTGTATTTGCGCTGTTTCTTCAGCATTCAAAACCTTATTCTCTTAGTGGAAATCCTGAATCGTTTCATTGGTTAATTGGACTGTTTGGCTTTTTTATATTATTTCTGATTTTCTATCGTTATCCAGAGAAATTTAACTCAAAGCTAATATTTGCAGTAAAAATACTTGCAGGAATTATAGCAATATTTTTTTTCTCTCAACTTACATATTCAAAAGGAAGCGGATTCCTTCTCAGTCGAAGTGACATCATAATTCTTGTCTTAGCTAATGTTGCATTATTCGGTTCAATAATCTGGCTGTTCACAAAAGATAATTTACTTTTCAGACTTTCTTTTCTTGCATTTCTTCTTGCATTCAGAATTACTCATAACATTGAGGGAAGCTAGACCGCTTGGATTTGGAATCTAACTCCGGTTCCTGAGATTTATAAATTTTATTTTCTGCAGTATCTTTTTATTGTAATACCAGGAACTATTGTCGGAGATTTGATTTATAAGCTGATTAATTCAAATGTTAATGATAAGGAACCCGAGAAAAATGTATATGCTTATTTAATACTTTTGTTAAGCATTTTCATAATTATCTGGAACCTGTTCGGATTATATAACCGCTACTTAATCCGGAACTTAACAGGAACAATTCTTTTATTGTTTTTAATGTTCCTAATTTTTTCTAAAACGAAATCTCATCTTTTTATATTTTATAAAAGTATTTTCTATTGGGCTGCTTTTTGGCTTCTGATTGGTTTAAGTTTTGAACCATTCGAAGGAGGGATAAAAAAAGATCCTTCTACATTAAGTTATTATCTTGTTACCAGTGGTCTAGCTATTTTTTGTTTGATTGCTTTTTCAGTTGTTATTGATTTCTTTAAAAAGAAAAAAGCTATTAATCTTCTTATTGAAAATGGTCAGAATCCAATGATTGCATATTTATCAGGAAGTCACATTGTGATGCCAATTTTAGCTCTTACAGGTTTGTCTTCTCTTTTGAATTATATCTTAATAAATCCCTGGTTAGGATTTCTTAAAGGATTAACCCTCACTTTATTAGCTGCTTTGGTAACAAGTTTATTCACCAAGAATAAAATTTTCTGGCGAAGTTAATTTGCCGTTTAATAATTTATTTTATTGCTGGATTCATCAGTTATCCATAGCAAATTAAAACACATTCAATGCACAGGTCACAGAATTTATTACTTATCATAATCATTAATTGCTTAAATTTGTTGGCTGAATTATAAATAAGGATAAATATGAATAAACTTAGAAACATTGCTATCATAGCGCATGTTGATCACGGTAAGACAACATTAGTTGATCAATTGTTAAAACAATGTCAGGTTTTCAGAAACAATCAGATAATCCGCGAAAGATTTCTTGATTCAAATGACCTCGAAAGGGAAAGAGGAATAACAATTCTCGCTAAAAATATCAGCATAACTTACAAAGACTATAAAATCAATCTCATTGATACGCCTGGTCACTCAGATTTTGGCGGTGAAGTTGAAAGAGTTCTGAAAATGGCTGACGGTGTGTTGTTACTTGTTGATGCTTTTGAAGGTCCAATGCCTCAAACAAGATTTGTTCTTCAAAAAGCTCTTGACCTGAATCTTAAACCAATCGTTGTTATCAATAAAATTGATAGACCAGATAATCGTCCAAAAGAAGTGCTCGACGAAGTTTATGATTTATTTATTGATCTTGGAGCTGATGAAAATCAACTCGAATTTCCTGTTATCTATGCAAGTGGAAGAAATGGTTGGGCTGTAAGAAATTTATCTGATGAAAAAATTGATCTGACACCATTACTTGATTCAATTGTAAAAGATATTCCACCTCCTAAAGACATTAAAGGCGGAATCCAGATACAGATTACAACTCTTGATTATAATGATTATGTGGGAAGAATTGGTGTTGGAAGAGTATTCAGAGGAACACTTCGTAAAGCTGATAAACTATCTATCATCAAAAGGAACGGTAATATTCACGATGTTCTGATCAGACAGTTATTTGTTTTTGAAGGTCTTAATCGCATCGAGGTTGAAGAAGTTCCGTGTGGAGATATTTGTGCAATTGTTGGAATTGAAGATGTTGATATTGGCGATACAATTGCTGATGCAGAAAATCCTGAACCACTTCCGATTATTTCGATTGATGAACCAACAATTAGTATGACATTTATGGTAAACAATTCGCCGTTTTATGGAAAAGAAGGGAAGTTTGTTACTTCACGACAGCTTCGTGATCGGTTGTATAAAGAACTTGAGCATAATGTTGCACTAAGAGTTCAGGAAACTAATTCGCCGGATGCATTTAAAGTTTCTGGAAGAGGAATTCTTCATCTTTCAATTCTTATTGAAAATATGCGCCGCGAAGGTTATGAACTTCAGGTACGGGAACCAAAAGTTATTTACAAGGAAATTGATGGAAAGAAAGCTGAGCCAATTGAAGTTCTTACTGTTGATGTTCCTGGAGAACTTGCCGGAAAGGTAATTGAGATTGTTGGTCAAAGACGGGGTCAATTAATCAAAATGGAATCGAAAGGAAATTTAACTTCACTTGAATTTCATATTCCTTCACGCGGAATTATGGGCCTTCGCACAAAAGTTCTTACCGCTACTTCTGGTGAAGCTGTAATGCATCATCAGTTTTATCAGTATGAATACTTTAAAGGTGCAATAAATCGTGTCCGAAACGGTGTAATGATTTCAATGGGTGAAGGTGCTGCAACTGCTTATGCAATCGATTCACTTCAGGATAGAGGTAAATTTTTTATTGAACCAGGTGAAATTGTTTATGCAGGACAAATAGTAGGGGAACATAGCAAAGAGAACGATATCGAAGTGAATGTTCAGCGTGGTAAAAAGCTGACCAATATGCGAGCTTCCGGTTCTGATAAGGCAGTTAAGATTGTACCAGCAATTAAATTTTCACTCGAAGAAGCTCTTGAATATATTGAAGAAGATGAAATGGTAGAGGTAACTCCAAAGTCTATTCGACTAAGAAAAATTTATCTCGATTCCAATGAACGGAAAAGATATAATCTGGGTAAAGCAACTATGCCGGCTAATTAAAAATTATCTCAATTATTTTTTAACCATATTGGGCTCGACATAATAACATTACCGAGCCCTTTTTTTCAGATTTATTCTTATCAGATTTAATAACCGATATTGTTATTTTTGCAAAGCTTAATAATTGCTACTTTGATATGTCTGAGAATAAAAAGAAAATATTTTACGCTGAGGATTCTGATTCGCTTGTAAAGTTAATGACTTATAAACTTCAGAATGAAGGTTATGATATAACAGTTTTTACTAATGGCGAAAATGTGTACGAAACTGTTATTGCAGAAAAACCTGATCTTGTAATTCTCGATTTGATGATGCCAATTAAAGACGGCTTAACGATTTTGAAAGAAATAAAAAGTAATCCTGAAACATCATCAATTCCTGTCATAATGCTCACTACTAATTCAGAAGAAGACACAATATTAAAAGCGCTTGAATCTGGTGCGAATGAATATATCACAAAACCATTTTCAACCGCAGTACTTTTAGCAAAAATCAAAAAAATATTAGGTTGAATTTTTTATTTGGAAATAAACTATCCTTTAGAGTCGG
>JAIMAZ010000191.1 GCA_023511695.1 Ignavibacterium sp. | reverse complement strand
AAGATAAAATTAATTATTCTGTTTTCTGCATCTACAAGTTCATCTGAAAGATGATTTTTTATTTCTTGAATAATTAAATCAACGGTTTTTTCTCCATCAATTCTTTTCCAAACTTCAGAGCCATATTTATCAAGTTTAACTTTCATAAACATATTTTTAATAAATCCTGAAGATAACTTTCTTAAAGTTTCATTCTTGATTTTGGGAATCAATACACTAACAATGCCTTCATCATCAACTAACTCAGAATAGTTTTTTATCGGATGAAGTTCTAAAGTGTTAGCTGACTTTAAAAATTTTCTGCGTTTAAGAAAAGAAAATAACACATTATTCTTTTAATACGATTAAATAAAAAGAATCACCCTTTGCTCAAACAAAGGGTGATTTTTACAATAATTACATAGAAACTTGTGGTGGAGCTGGTTCATCAGGTTTACCAGCATTATTGATAGGTATTTTTGTAAAATACCAACCAATAAAGATGAATAATAAAATACTGATGATAAATCCAGGTGAATCAAAAAATGCAAATAACTTAAAGTCATAGAAAGCAAATCCAGCGAATAACAATCCAATTAATGCTTCACCAGCAATCATACCAGCTGCTAAAAGAATTCCAGTATTTTCAACTCTTGCTTTTTGAGCGTCATTAAATGCGCGTTTTTCAGCAATTTTATCAACTAAACCTTTTATCAAACCGCCGACAAAAATTGCAAAAGTTGTTCCTAATGGTAAATACATTCCAACGCTGACCAACATAGGACTTTTAACATTCATCAATATAAATCCAAATCCCATCAACATACCAACGATGATTAAAATCCATTGCATTTCGCCTGCAACAATTCCTTTAGATAAAATAGCCATCAAAGAAGCTTGAGGAGCAGGAATATTTTCACCACCAAAGCCGGTTCCTCCCATTTTAATATCACCTTCGTGGAGAACTAATAATGGAAGAAACATAACTAACGATGAAACAATTGCACCGATAATATTACCGGTTTGCATTTTCCAAGGAGTACCGCCAAGAATATGTCCGGCTTTTAAATCTTGGAACATTTCGCCAGCAACTGCAGCAGCAACACAAATTACTGCAGCCACACCAATAACTGCTGCAACTCCTTCTGAGCCTTTCATACCTAAAGCAACCATCAATACTGCAGCGATAACTAATGTAGAAATAGTTAAACCACTGACAGGATTATTGCTTGAACCAATAATACCAACAAGATAACCTGAAACAGCTGAGAAGAAAAATCCAGCAATAACTAAAACTACTGTTGCAACTAATGCTGCTAATACATTTTGTGCGAAATAATTATAAATGAAAAATATTCCTACTGTTGTTGCTAATATTATTAAAGCAACTGTTTTAATATTTATATCTTTTTCAATTCTATCGGTGGTTTGAACTCCACTGGCAGCTTTTTTAACATCTTTAACTGATCTTGAAATTCCTGCACCTAAACTATTTCTCATTCTAAATAAAGTAAAACCAGCACCGACTAACATACCACCAATAGCAATAGGACGAACAAAATCTTTCCAAACCTGAGTTAGTGCATCTAACCAATTAAAATCAGCAGGTAACTCTACATTTTGGAATTTGAAATAAGCAATGAGAGGAGTTAAA
The DNA here is from genome assembly GCA_023511695.1 of Ignavibacterium sp. Lineage (GTDB taxonomy): Bacteria > Bacteroidota > Ignavibacteria > Ignavibacteriales > Ignavibacteriaceae > Ignavibacterium. Next base: position 4,531 of record JAIMAZ010000191.1, on the reverse strand, counting down.
AGACCCCAAGCTATAAGACCACCACTGAAATTTAATGCTGCTAATTTAGGTCCGATTATGTAACCAACGCCCATATAAGCAGGTTTAACATCAGGTGAAATAAAAAGAAGTTTGCCTTGTCCGACTGCAAATATATGTTTGAAACTTGTAGCATATAATTTCAAAACACCAAGTGCTTTAATTAAAGCACCAACACCCATTGCCGTAAACAAAAATTTAGAGCTTGAACCACCTTTCTGCCCTGCTTTATGAATTTCAGCAGCAGCCACTGATTCTGGAAATGGAAGTTCAGCGTCTTCAACTAAAACCCGACGAAGCATTGCAACGAACATTATTCCTAAAACTCCGCCTGCAACCATAATAGCAACAGAGATGAAATAATTAGTTGTTGTATAAAATGGAACCCATATTCCTGCGATATAAAAAGCAGGTAAAGTAAAAATTGCTCCTGCGGCGATGGATTCACCGATTGAACCAACTGTTCTCGCAAAGTTTTCTTCAAGTATAGAGCCTTTTAATAGTCTCAATACTGCCATACCAATAACAGCTGCAGGATAAGTTGCTGCTATGGTCATACCAGCTTTCAGTCCTAAATAAGCATTTGCAGCTCCTAAGACTACAGACATTATTAATCCTATTAATAATGCCCTTACTGTGAACTCTGCCATATTTGTCTCGGGTGAGACGAAAGGAACAAATCGTTTTTGCTCTGACATATTTTTTCTCCTATTACTGAGCAAATAATTTATTTTGAAGAAGATTTTCTAAAAAAGAACTTGCGAAATTTATAAAGGAAATTTCTATTTTCTCAATCATTTTGAATTATTTAAATCAGAATTTCAATATGATTTTTTCATTATAGCATCGTTCAAGGTTTTCAGAAGGTCATCTTTTTTGAAAGGTTTGGATAAATATCCGTTAAATCCACTATTTAAAATTTTCTCCCGTTCATCGTGCATAGCATAAGCAGTTACTGCAATTATAGGAATTTCTTTGTATTGCTGAAGCTTTCTGATTTCTCTAGTAGTTTCAATGCCGTTTAATTCACCCTTCAGATTGATATCCATTAAAATGATATCGTATGAAAAACTTTTTACAAGTGATAATGCCTCAGAAGAATCAAATGCCCAGGTTATATCAAAATTTCCTTCAAGCATTATTTTAATTAATCTTGAATTTATTTCGTCATCTTCAACCAGTAAAACTTTTGGAAGGAGTTTTTCTTCTTTCTTCTGAATATGTAATTCAATATTCTCCGGCTTTGGAGCGGGAGCTTCAGCAGCTTTAACTACTTCAGGTGGTTTTTCTTCTTTCGGTTTCGGCTTTTCTTTTACTTCTTTAACAGGAAGAGTAATTGTTACTGTAGTTCCTTTTCCAATTTCGCTGTCAATATCAAGATTACCTTGAAGTAATTCAACGAATTTTTTAGTGAGTGTTAATCCTATACCGGTTCCTTCATACTTCCGATTGAATCCTTCACTTTCCTGTCTGAATGGTTCGAATATTTTGCTGAGGTTATCTGCCGAGATTCCAATCCCTGTGTCCACAATCTGAATTATAATATTTTCATCTTTTAAATCAGACAGCAACTTAATCTCACCTTTTGTAGTGTACTTAATTGCATTGCTTAAAATGTTCGAAATGATTTTGTTGAATATTCTTGGATCGGTGCTGAAATAAACACGAGGTTGCTTATGCTGTGAGGAGAATTTCAATCCTTTCTCATTTGCAAAATCCATAAATGATGCTTTGATATCTTCAAGCACTGTAACAAGTTCGATATTTTCAAGTTCAAGTTTCTGAACCTGTGACTCAAGCTTAGATAAGTCAATCAGTGAATCTAAAGTATCATGTAATCTTCTGCTGCTTTTATAAATCATCGAAGCCATTTCGCGCAATTTAGAATCTTTCAAATCCATCATAAGTAATTCTGAATAACCTAAAATTCCATTCATTGGTGTCCGAAGTTCGTGACTGATATTGGCTAAGAAGAAAGTTTTCAATCGGTTCATTTCTTCTGCGTGTTCTTTTGCCTGAATCAGTTCAGACTCTAATTTCTTTCGTTCAGTAAAATCTCTGATGATTGCAATAATAATTTTTTCGCCGTCCTGATTTATTTGCTTGGCACTTATTTCAACAGGGATAAGATTTCCATCTTTCTTCTTGTGAATTGTTTCAAACAAAATACCTTCATCATTTTTTCGTGATTCATCTATTCTGATTTTATCATCATCTTTTCTGGCACTTAACTCAAGAAAATCTTTCCCTATAAGTTCTGCATGGTTATAACCGTAAATTTCAAATGCTTTTCTGTTTGCTTCGAGAATTTTTCCATCTTTATTTATTGTAAGGATTACATCGTTTGCATACTTTGTTAGTGAAGTATAACGCTCACTGAGTTCATCCTTTTCTTTTCTTAATTTAATTGTGCGTTGCAGATAATCGAGCGTGCTTCGTTTCCAAACTGCATAAGTTAAAACCGCAGCAAGAATAATCAGCAGAATTACAATCAGTACAATTACAGATGCTATATTTTTTGCAGAACTTACAACAGTATTCTCATCAACCTTAGCTGCTAAAAACCAATCTGTTCCGGGGATTGATCTGACTGATACATAAACTGTCTGACCGAAAAGATTTAGTTCACTCACTTCATTTTCATTAGTCACCGCTTCCTGAAAAACTTTTCTCTCTTCAGGTTTTAGCGGAATTGTTTGAATATTTTCTTCGGCTTCTCCGATAAAATTCTTGAGCAGGAAACCTATATCACCATTTTTCTTTATCAGAAGAAATTCAGCTTTATCATATTCTTTTCGTGAATAAAACAATATTGGATAAAAATATTCGAAGAAGGAAGTTTCAGCCCAGAGATAACCTACTTTAGAATTGTTTTTATAAATCGGTAATACAATTGCCTGAATCAGACTTCTGTTATCACGGACATAAAGATTACTCACATTCGCAGAATCACTGGCAGCAACAACTTTAATCTCTTCGCGCAAAAAACTTCTTTGAAGTTTTCTCTCTTTATCCGTTGAAGAAATGATAACTTCATTAGAATCGAGTATATAAATATCTCCAAAAGAAAAATTACTTTGAAGTTCCGAAATCCATTTGTTAACTCTTTGAAGTTGTATTGAATCATTCGGGTTTGAAATAATTTCAGAGAGAAGTTGAGAGATGCCGCTGTTTTTAAGAAATGATTCGAGAATTTTTATTCGCTGTGACTGCTCTTTCTCAATCTGCTGAAGTTTTAATTCTTTGATTGAACTTATTTGTCTGTTCCACTCGTACTCGATGTCTTTTTTTGCAGAATCGTAATAGAGATAACCAGAAATGATTATAACGATTATAACAGTTAAAAAGATTAAAAAATATTTTATGGGAAATTTTTGTTCTGACATAATAACCTTTTTCCGACTGCACAATTATAATGAGTTTAACTTTAATCTGCCACTACTAATAATCAGGTTTTTTTGTGGTGACTTTTTATAAATCATATTAAAATGACAGAGAGAAAAATCATACTTAACCGGATCTTTTTCATCAAACTTTTTGAGATTTTCCGTTATCTCTTCAGCCATTTTCCAAGTAATATTTTTTAGCTTAGTAAGTTTTAACCTTTTAGAAATCTGAGCTATGTGAGTATCAACGGGAATCACAAGTTTGTTTCGTGGAATTGAATTCCACAGACCAAAATCAAGTTTATCTTTTCTTATCATCCAGCGAAGAAAAAGATTCATTCGTTTACAGGCACTTCCCTTTTCAGGCAGTGGAAACATAAATTTTATTCCAAGTGAAGGTTCTCCGAATTGCCGTTTATAATTACTTAAAAAATAATTTGAGAAAGCAGAAATTGATTGCTTCACATTTTTATGTTCATCAGAATAGCCTTTAATAAACAGATTATATAATGAATCATAATTCTTAAGAGCTTGAGTCAACAGAAGAAATAAACGATGAACATCTTCTTCAGAATAAAATCTATGTTTGATAGATATGAGATTATTAACAGAATGGGATTTGATGAACTGATAAGGTTTTGAATCAGTCAACTCAATAATTTTTTGAAGAGTAGAATTTATTTGTTTCACATTTCCGTAAGAAAAAACTGAAGCAAGAAATGCAAAAGTTTCAATATCATTTTTATCACTTAAATTATGCACTATCTGAAGTGGATCTGAAGCTACATTCAGCGAGGTATAATTTTCATAAATATGATCTAATTTTTCTTTAAGCGAGTTCATTTATAATATAAAAATGTGATGGCTAAATATAATATAGAAAAGCTGCCATCACAGATTAAATGATTTCCACTCAAATTCATCAAAAGACGCATAAAAGATGAAGATTGAAGACTAACAATCCAAAAAAAATAATTTATGATAATCACATTTGGTAAAAACCTTCGAGGTTTTCTGAAATAATTAATAATTTTTCATTTATTTTAACTGCATTTTTAACCAAACCTCGAAGGTTTCACTGATTTGCTTAAGCTGATTTAATAAGCAAACACTTTAAGAAAGTACCC
>JAIMAZ010000190.1 GCA_023511695.1 Ignavibacterium sp. | reverse complement strand
GTGTATAAGGCAACGTTATATTTTCTATTGGTCTGTTGGGAAATGGTTGGTTTTCAACAGTAACGTCTATTTGAGTGATTGTTACGTCAGCGAAGGATGAAATGCTATTTTCAAGGGTTATTTTGAAGCAGCATGTTTCATTTTCGTTAAATTCTGGTTCAGCCATGTTAAGGGCAATATACATAGGTGTTTTTAATGAGATTTTAGCTGAATATCCTTCTATGGTGTAAACTGTGATTGTTATGTTTGTGTTTTGAAAACTTGCCCAATCCCGTGAGCAGATAAAAGTTTTGTTTTCATTTACTACCTCATAATTAAAATTAAAGACTAATTTTACTAAAAAATTTTTATAATTCGATTATTTCAACTTTGGGTGCTACTAACTTTTTAGGAATTAAAGCAGGCCAATAGGCAACAACCTCACTCGGTTTTGGCCTTCCACCTGCAAATCCTGTAACGCTTGGTGGGCCTGTTAGTATTAATGGAGCAATCTCTTTTCCAAATCGCTCTACTGAATTGTAATCTTGTGAACGAACTGCAACTCTTAACATAATTTCATTTATATCATCTTCAGGAAGTTGTTTTGCCAAAGGTCCGTGACAAGCATTATAACCGATAAACTCGGTTCTTATTTCATCAAATTGCAGGTTGAGATTTTCAAGACGCTTTCTCAGAATTTGATCAGCAGCTTTTGCTTTTGTAAGTGCCTGAGGCCAGGAATAAGTTAAAGTTGCACTTGCAGAATATCCATCAGCATAAGAACACGAAACTTTATAAAATTCGGTTTCAGGAAATCCTTTTACATCATAAACTCTCACGCGGTCATTGCCTAAATCTTCGAGTCTGATTGAAGTAAAGTCCGCTACACAATCTGGTGTAATATACGACTTGGGATCACCAATTTCATAGAGTAATTGCTCCGCAACAGTTTCAAATGAAACTCGTCCGCCGGTATTCTGATGTTTAGTTATTATCACTTCACCATTAGGGAATGCCTCAGCGATTGGAAAACCAATTTCAGCCATATTAGGAATTGATTGCCAGTCACCTAAAAAATTTCCACCTGAAGATTGAGCGCCGCATTCAAGAATATGTCCGGCTACAGTACCAGCAGAAAGTTTATCGTAATCATTTTGCGTCCAACCAAATTCATAAATCATCGGAGCAAGAGTTAAGCCGGTATCAGTTGTTCTACCAGTAATCACTATGTCAGCTCCATTGTTGAGAGCTTCAACTATTGGAAATGCACCAAAGTAAACATTTGCACTGAGTAATTTGTTTTTAACACTCAGAATTGATTCCCCGGTTTCCATATTATTTAGTAATGAACCAGATAATAGTATTTCATCAAGTCTTTCTAAAATATTATCACCTAAAACAATACCTATTCTTAAATTTTTGATATTAAGTTCTTCAGCTACTTTAATTACAGCGTTTGCACAAGACAAAGGATTTACTCCTCCGCCGTTGGTTATAACTTTAATATTTTTTTCTTTACATATAGGAAGTATTCTTCTCATCAAATCAGGAATATCTCTTGCGTAACCAAGTTCAGGATTTTTATTCTTCTGCTTCTGAAGAATAGACATTGTTACTTCAGCAAGATAATCCATAACCAGATAATCGATCGGACCTTTGGTTACCTGATGGTAAGGAGCATCAATTAAGTCGCCCCAGAAACCTTGTCCGGAAGCAATTCTAATTTTTTCTTTCATAAAAATCCTTTATGATATTTTCAGCGATATTGTTCAACTCTTCGTAAGAGTCAATCTCGAACCATTTAATTCTTTTATCTGCATTGAACCAGGTCATTTGTCTTTTGGCAAAACGACGAGTATTTATTTTTATACGATTAACCGCTTCATCAAATGTTAATTTATTATCAAGTAAACCTATTATCTCCTTATAACCAAGGGTGTTAAGAGAATTAATTTCTTTAGAATATCCTTTATCTAAAATCATTTCAACTTCCTCAATAAATCCACTTTTTACCATTTCATCAACTCTGGATTCGATATTACTATATAGTTTATTTCGTTCCCATTTAAGTCCATATTGACAAAAATCAAACTCTTTCTGAACAGGATTTTCAAAATGATGCTGCCAAATTGGTTTTCCGGTCAATTTAAAAACTTCAAGTGCTCTGATTACTCTTTTCCAATTTTGAGGTAACATTTTTTCAGCACTTTTGGGGTCTATTTTTTTTAGTTCAGTATAAAGATAATCATTACCATACTTTTTTCTTAACTCAATAAGTTCATCGCGTAATGATTTATCTGAAACAACTGTTTGAGTTATACCATCCACAAGAGCTTTGATATACAGTCCGGAACCACCGACAACAATTGGAATTAATTTTTTTTCAATCAAAAGAGATATAATTTCTTTTGCTCTTTTAGAGAAAATATCCGCGTTAAATTCTTCATCGGGCTTTAACTCATCAATAAAATGATGTTTAATCATTCTCAATTCATCTGAGTTGGGCTTGGCAGTGCCGATAGTCAAGTATTTATAAACCTGCCGGCTATCTGCAGAGATAATTTCGGATTTTAGTTTTTCTGCAAGTATTAAACTTAGCTTGGTTTTACCAGAGCAAGTAGGCCCAACTATTACAATTACTTTTTTTCCCAACCTTCTTTTCCCAATAAAGGTACAAAGGCAAATCGAGGATAAATTTCTGTCTTAAACTCATTTTCAGAAAGTTTAGTTAGAACATATAAATCCTGATAATCTCTTCCACCTACTGGAATAACAAGTCTTCCACAAACTGCAAGTTGTTCCTTTAATTTTTGAGGAATGGATGGTGAACCTGCAGTAACAATTATTCCATCAAATGGAGCATATTCAGCCCAACCTATTGTTCCATCACCATATTTTGCGTGTACTCTGATTCCAAGTTTATCAAAAAGTTTTACAGTTCTGTGATATAATTCTAAATTTATCTCAATGCTGTAAACTTTAGCTCCAAGAAATTCAAGTATTGCCGCCTGATAACCAGAACCAGTTCCTACTTCAAGAATTTTATCACCTTCTTTAACATTTAATTTTTCAGTCATAAATGCAACTGTATAGGGCTGAGAAATAGTTTGCTCATAACCTATTGGTAAAGCGATATCTTTATATGCATTATGAACCATTGTAGGTGGAATAAATTTTTCGCGCTCGATTGTTCCAATAGCTTTTAATACTCTCTCGTCAGTTATTCCTTTTTTGTGTAATGTCTCAACTAATTGCTGTCTTTGATATCTTGACATAATTTCTTTTTATTTTTTAGCAAACAAAAATAAAATTTTGTTGTCACATTTTATCAGATAAATTTTGGAATAGTAATAATTTTATGCTTGAATCTATAGCTGGTGGACTATTAATAATGTTTATGCGTATTTGCGATGTGTCAATCGGTACTATCCGAACGATTCTTGTTGTTCAGGGAAGAAAGTATTTAGCTGGATTAGCTGGTTCAATCGAAGTGTTGATTTGGATTTTAGCTATACGATTCATTTTCCAGAATCTGGATCAAATACCAAATATCATCGGATATTCATTGGGATTTGGTTTGGGAAATATCTTAGGAATAACTATAGAGCAAAAAATAGGTTTGGGATATGTTCAGATAAATATAATTTCAAGAAATCAAGCAAAAGAAATAGCTGAATTATTAAGACAACATAAACACGGAGTTACTGCATTACCCGCTGAAGGCAGCAGCGGTGAATTATCAATTTTAGTTGTCATCGTTCCAAGAAAATACCAGAAAGAAACAATAAGACTAATTGAATCAATCGATAATCGTGCCTTTATTACAGTACAGCATTCACTTCCATATCGAGGTTTTATTCACGGTTCCAGAAAATAAATTTTCCGGTACTCTTGCCTTTAATAATTTTTTTATCTAATTAGCAAATGTAAATTCATTCAATTAGGGCATAATTCAACTAAACTTACAACTAATTAACTAATTCCAACAATTTATTGGAGGTTCTCTAATGCTTAAACATATCTTTACCCTTTTTGCTGTGCTCTTTTTTGCTACCTCTCTATTTGCTCAGGATGCAAGCAGAGAAAATGTAGATCCATCAGAATTAGGTGGACCAATATTGGCTACATATCCAATCAATTGGCAATACACACCTGAAGCTGTACTTTATGATAATGGACCTGTTGTAAACTCTCCTGGTGGTGGACCTGGTGGAGCTGATGGAAGCATTCTTCAAACCGCACTTGGTTTAAATGTATTAGGATTTGCTCATCAGCAATCATCTAACTTCAGAGTCGCAGATGATTTTGTAATTCCTGCCGGACAAACTTGGACAATCCAGGAAGCCATATTTTTTGCTTATCAAACAGGTTCTACAACTACATCAACTATTACCGGAGTTAATGTAAGAATCTGGAATGGACAACCAGGTGCAAGTGGTAGCACAATAGTTTTTGGAGATACTGCCACAAACAGAATGTCAGCGACTACTTGGTCAAATGTTTATAGATATTCAGACACTAATCCGGGTACTACAAGACCCATAATGAAGCAGACTGTTACACTTGGCGTTACTCTTGGTGAAGGAACTTACTGGATTGATTGGCAAACTAATGGTTCTCTCTCTTCTGGTCCATGGGTTCCACCGATTACAATTAACGGGCAAACAAATACCGGTAATGGATTACAATACGGAACGGGTGCATGGACTCCTTTAATTGATAATGGAACTGCGCAAGCTCCACAGGGTTTACCATTCATTTTAAATGGAACTGTCGGAACTCTACAGGCAAAATCATTAAAGATAGTTCAAAATAATGATCAGGTGAAAGTATTCAACGCAACACCATTTTCTACCGGTTCATACAAGATTAGTTTTATGGTTTATATTCCTGCCGGTAAAGCTGGTTATTTCAATACTCTGCAAACATTCGCTGGTAATAGCAGTGATTGGGGAATGGAAGTTTATTTTGATGCAAACGGAACCGGAAGATGCTTCGGTGGTTCTGCAACACCACAAACCTTCTCTTGGACTGCAGGTCAATGGAATATGGTTGAGCATGTTATAAATTTGACTAATGATCAATCTCAGTTCCATTTCAACGGACAACTTGTTAAACAATGGCAGTGGACTTTAGGTGCAAGCGGTACCGGTGGTCCAAATACTCTTCATGCGGTTGACCTTTTTGGTGTTACAGCTAATGATCAAATGTATATTGATAATTTTAAGCTTGAAAGTTTAACTCTTGAAGCTGTTCTGTTTTATGACGACTTTGAAGCTTATACTGCTGGACAACAATTAGCTTGTCAGGCTCCTACAGTTTGGACAACCTGGAGTAATGCACCTTGCGGACCGGAAGACGGAATGGTTTCAACTGATTATAACTATGTACCAGTTGAATTAACTTCATTTGTTGCAACTGTTACTGCATCTGGACAAGTTGAGTTAAATTGGTCAACTGCTACCGAGCTCAACAATCATGGTTTCCAGGTAGAAAGGAAATCTGTTAATGGTGAATTCTTAGCAATCGGTTATGTTCAAGGCAATGGTACAACAACTGAAAGAAAAGAATATAACTTTACTGATAGATCAGTTGAACCAGGCAAATATGTTTATAGATTAAAGCAAATGGATTTTAACGGACAATTCGAATACAGCCCTGAAATTGAAGTTGATGTTCATCCTCCACTTCAATTTACTCTTGAGCAGAATTATCCAAATCCATTTAATCCAAGTACTAAGATTAAATTCGGATTAGCTGAGAATACAAATGTTAAATTAACAGTTTACAACATTCTTGGTGAGCTGGTTACCACTTTAGTTAATAATCAGTTAGCTGCTGGTTTCTATGAAGTAGAATTTAATGCTGCTTCTTTACCAAGTGGAATGTATGTTTATTCAATTGAAACGCCTACATTCAAAGAAGTTAAGAAAATGATGCTGATGAAATAATCTCGTGATTTTTTCAGAGAGCCGCCTTGAGCGGCTCTTTTGTTATTTGCATAAAAGTTACCTCAATAATATATTTGCGTCGGAAATTTGATTGCTTGTTCTAGTAAAATTAATTATGATTTTATTGCAGCTCAATTGTTAGAGCACAATCCCTTAGGGGATTGAAAATCCCATAAGGGATTGATGTCGCGGATTATCTCTTTAATTGATCTTTTGATTTTGGTTTTTAATGCG
>JAIMAZ010000189.1 GCA_023511695.1 Ignavibacterium sp. | reverse complement strand
TTCAAGAACTCCATTAACTTCATTTGAGAAAATGATCAGAAAATCATTTAACGCTTTCAGTTCCCTTTTGTATTCGATTTCAAAATAATCAAGGTAACCAACAGAAGTTGATGCGGCAGGATTAATTCTGAAAGTAAGGGAACTTACATTATTGGGTATATTTCCGGAGTAAGTAAAACTTCGCGTATGTTCTCTTCCAACCTGATATTTATTTGAACCAAATCCAACCAGATTTTCATTATAAATCTGATTACCACTTTCCGAAACAGTTAATGTAAGATTTGTTGAAGAACCAACTATAAATCTCATATTATATTTTACCGGCTCAGTTGGAACACGTGCGTCAAGATTGTTCATATAAACTCTTTGCAAAACTGTTTGACTGAAATCATCGCCAAACCATTGTCTGCCTGTTTTACCAAGATTTATTTTATCGTCTTCTTTATATGCAAAAGCTACTGTTGTATTTTGCTGAAAATCAGGATTGTCAGTGAGAGAAGTTTTTCTGTTCATTCTTTTTCCTGCTGTTCCACCTGAAGTTATCCAGTAGTAATTACTTTTGGAGTAAGGATGTTTGAATCGGCTTATTGTTTTTCCATCAGATTTATAATCGAAAAAGTTTGTACCTCTTCCATAAAATAATATGTAATCATTTGCATCAAACTTCCCGTCTTCTTCACCAACAACAAGAATTGCATTTTCAACCAGATCATTTGGTCTCGGTGCACTCGGTAATTCAGGTAAAACTTTACCGCCATTGTTATAAATTTTAATTGTTCGCGGATCAACTGTGTTTGGATCAATTCCAAAACTGCTTAATTGAGATCGTGTGATTTTGTAGATTCCTTCTTCCGGAGCTTCAAACCTAATCCATTTACCATTTGCAAGAACACTGTTTGTAACATTTATCTTGTTTGTTCTTAAAGCAGATTTGTTCCAGTATTTTGCAACATCAAAATTGATTACTGCACCCTGAAGAAAATCATCTATTGGTTTTGATATAAATTGCGCTGAAGAAAATTTAATTCTGAATGTTATTTCTTTATAAAGTTTTATTTTATTCTGATGCGGATCAAACTGTATCGGACTTATTATTAAATTCTGAATTAATAAATCGCGTGCATAACCAGCTTCGGCAAAACTAACTAATTCAGATTCTGATTGCTCATAATAGTTGTCGGCTTTATAAAAAACTAAATGATAGGAGATTGAATCAGGAACCATATCAGGAATCGGCAGCAGTTGTCCGTCAATTTCTTTGTATGAATAATTCAGAATCTCAACTGTATTACCAAACTCATCCGGAACTCCAATCGGTATAATTCTTCTCTGAACTGAGGGTTTACCTGATTCATCCGGGTTTAAAACTTTACCAAGGAACAATTGAACATTACGGAATTCTTCAGAACCAATTTTAACGAATGAGGTATCAGTAAATTGTGGTGAATATGAGATAGTAAGGGAATTAAAATCAGAGTTGATAATTTTAATATCACGCTGTGCGAAGGCAGAAAAAGAATATAATAGAAGTACTGCAAGGAGATATGAGATTCTGCTTTTCATACTTAATATTTTATAGTTTGTTTAATGTAAAAATCAGTTCAGTTGAATTAAGTAGCAAGAATCTCTCTAAGTTTCTCCTTGTTTTATTCGAAAAATATATAAGTATGTGTTTACAAGTCAAGTCTTTAGTTCAGTGGTAGAGAAATAATCTCTTCTACCAAATCATCCGAAGTTATGTAAGTGATTGAGAACATTTTACGCATAAGCTTAATTTCTTTGTCTTTACCGATTAACACAATCATTCTTTTATTCTGTCCGAATAGATTTAAAGCATTGTATTGTGCACTTACTTTTTTATCAAAATCACTTAATACGGGAAATTTGAGATCAAAGTTATCACAAAAATTTTTGTGAGTTTCTTTATCGGCAATATTTATTGCAACAAGCTGAACATCAAGCTGATTAAATTTTTCAAAGTTAAGTTGATAATCTCTTAACTGATTAGAGCAAACGAGTGTGTTATCTTTCGGATAGAAAATCAGCAGAACATTTCTATTTAGATTTTTATAAAGATTAAATTCTTCACCGTGCTGATTTAATAATGTAAAGTCAGGTGCAATATCTCCAACTTTCAAAGTCCAAGTAACTCCTTATTTTGTTTCATTGCTTCGATGCAGAAAGCAATATGTTCATCCAGCTCAACTCCAAGTTCTTCAGCACCTTTTATGATATCTTCTCTGTTAACAGCACGGGCAAATGCTTTGTCTTTTAACTTTTTCTTTACTGATTTCACTTCAACCTCATCAATACTTTTTGATGGACGTACATAAGCAACTGCAGTCAGAAATCCTGCTAATTCATCACAGGCGAACAAAGTTTTCTGAAGTAAAGTTTCTCTTTTTACACCAGTGTAATCAGCGTGAGACAAAATTGATTGAATGAAATCTTCCGGAAAATTCCTTTCACGTAAAATTTCAGCGCCTTTGAACGGATGTTCTTCTGCCGTTGGAAATTTTTCATAATCGAAATCGTGTAACAGTGCAACATTTCCCCAATAGTTTTCATCCTGACCAAATTTCTTTGCGTAAGCTTTTACACAGCTTTCAACTGCAAAAGCGTGTTTAAGTAAACTTTCATTTTGAGTGTATTCCTTAAGGAGAGATAAACAATAATCACGATCAAGATAATTTTCCATTTTTTACTTCCCTGAAATTAATTTATTACTCGGACAGTATTTAGCAATAACACAAAGTTCGCATTTCGGTCTGTTGGCAATACAAACTTTTCTTCCGTGAGTTGCCAGAAGATGTGAAGAAATAATCCAGTATTCTTCCGGCAATAATTCCTTAAGCCGCATTTCAATTTTATCAGGATTATCAGTATCAACAAATCCTAAAAGGTTAGATAATCTTTTAACATGAGTATCAACAGCAATTGCAGGAATCCCAAATGCATTTCCAGCAACAACAGAAGCAGTTTTCCTTCCAACACCAGGAAGTTTTACCAATTCATCGAAATCAGCCGGAACTTTGCCGTTATGTTTTTCTATCAATGCTTTGCAGCAAGCTTTAATGCTTTTTGCTTTTTGTTTATAAAATCCTGTTGAGAAAATATCTTTCTCTAATTCCTCATCACTTACATTCAGAAAATCTTTTGGTGATTTATATTTTTTGAAAAGTTCTTTCGTTACTATGTTCACTCGTTGATCAGTGCATTGGGCAGATAAAATTGTTGCAACAAGAAGTTGAAAAGGATTTGAAAAATTCAATGCAATTTTTGCATCAGGATATTCTTCTTTCAGTAAGTCAAAGATTTTTTTTACTCTGAGTTTTTCTTTTTTATCATTCATCTTTTTTGAATCTCGGATCATTGATGAATAATTTTTCTACAGGTTTATTATTTAAGATATGATTTTGAATTATCTCTTCAACATCATTTACAGTTACACCACCGTACCAGATTTGTTCAGGATAAACAACCACAGTCACACCAAATTCACAAGCATCAAGACAACCGGCAGTATTGGCTCTTACAGATGAATTAAGTCCGAGTTCTTTTAATCTTTTCTTGAACAACTCTTTAACTTCGCTTCCTCCTTTATCTTTACAGCAACCTCTCGGATGTCCTGCCGGTCTTTGATTTTCGCAGACGAAAATATGTTTATCAAATCTTTTCATAAATGTTTTCACTTCATTGGTAAAAATTTTTATTCTTTCTTTATAAAATATTATAATATATTTTTTAATTGAAAACAGGAGAGATTATGTCAAAACTATTTTTTATCCTGCCAATATTTTTGCTCTTTATCGCTTGTGAAAAAGTAGTCAACACCGGAAATCTTCCCATTTACTCCAAATATCCAACTCAATTAAATACTGAATGGGAGTATAATACTATTGTGATGTTTGAATATTATGATTCAACCGGACAATTTGATAGTTCTTCAGTTATGGATTTAGGAAATACAATCTGTAAGATTTCGAGGATAAATGATTCTATAACTAATTTTAAAAAGTTGATATTATTCGAGGAGTTTGATGTTGCTACGCCTGATAATATTCATCGGATGTGGTATATTAACTCAGACTCTGGGTTTTATGCCATTGCATACTCTAATCCCGGAACCTCCAACTTTATTATACCAAAACAGATTTTTAGCAGCCCGGAAAGTTTCAAACAACTAATAAAATCAATTGGAGTCGCTCCAGCTTTTTATTTCAGTTTACCTAATTCGAACCAGTTAAGTGATTCAATCCAATTTTATACTTATCCAAGGAAGGTTTTAGCATATCCATTAAAAATCGGATCGCGTTGGATCGAATTAATTGAACCATTCTATCGTGAAAGGTTTATAAGGAAACAGGAAATTATAAACATTAATGGTATTGAATATAATTGTTATAAAGTTGAAGCAGATTGGGACTTTGATATATCATTCAACGACTATATCGATTTGAGCAGAGGCTTGATAAAGAGAGAAATTATTTCTGATAGTTTGAGAATCATATCACAAAACTCACCAGAACCGGAGGGTTATTTCAAACTTACTTCCATTTCAGAATTGGTTAGGATAAGAAAACCTTAGAAAGAGTTATTTTATCTTTTCAAGCATTTTTTAAGGAAAGTTATTAAGTGTATTGGAGCGTTAAGTTATTTCAAATCTTTATTGTCTATAACTGTTCTTGCTTTCCTTAAATAAGTCTAAGGCTGAATAATTTTTTCCCACATTAAAAATACCGAACGAAAAGTAAGCTATTATTATTCTGTGCGAATTGAAGAATATAATTCTATAAAAAAGATTCTTCGTATTCTGATAAATCGTAATCCTCAGAATGGCATAACTTAGTAGCGCGTACGGGATTCTTCAGAATGAATCCTTTGGAGAACCCGTGATCTCCGCCTTACGTTAATAATTCTTTTAAAATTTGATTTAAGTTGAGTTGAATTGGTAGCGCGTACGGGATTCGAACCCGTGATCTCCGCCTTGAGAGGGCGGCGTCCTAAGCCACTAGACGAACGCGCCAATGTAATGTAGAATGTAAAATGTAGAATTTAGAATGTTCTATGTAAAATTTAGCTTTCTTCAAGTTACAAGCTTAAATTTTATGAAAACTTTTCTCTTTATAGATTTCAGAATACGATATTAGGAATTTTAATGGAACATTCATCATAATTAAAAATGTACAATGAGAATTATAATTCATTGTACATTTTACATTCTGCATTCTAAATTAATCTGTTGTCCCGCCAGGGCTCGAACCTGGACTCTTCTGATCCAGAGTCAGACGTGTTGCCAGTTACACCACGGGACAATAAATTACTTTCAAATTTCAGTTCGAAATATATCGAACGAGGCATATAAATGCAATTTCAACTTTAGATTTGAAGTTAATAATTATGCTTCTTATGTTTATAAAAAAATTTCTTAATCTTATGAAAAAGTTATTTCTGATATTCAATTTATTCATTTGTGTTTCATTCCCTCAAAAATTTTTCTTTTCTGAATCAATCGGAAATTTTGAAAACGCATCTTCATTTTACATTTCATCAGATGGATTTATCTATATAACCGATAAAGGAAAAGATGAAGTAGTTCAGTTAGATACCCTTGGCAATCCTTTAGAGGATGTTGGTGGATTTGGATGGAATCAATCTCAATTTGATGAACCGGTTGATGTATTCGCAGATCCTCTTTCTGTTTATGTAACTGACAAAAATAATCATCGCATTCAGCGCTTTGACAGGAAATTAAATTTTATCTCTCAACTTTACAGCCGTGAAAATGAAAATTTAAATGAAAGATTTGGTTATCCGAATGGTTGTGTTGTATCAAATCAGGGAGATTTATATGTACTCGATTCAGAAAATAACAGAGTTATAAAATTTAATTTATTCGGAAATTACCAATTACATTTTGGTGGAATTGATGCAGGCGAATTTTCTCTTCAATCACCAAAAGCAATTTCAATCAGCTCGAATGGAATTGTGTTCGTAGCAGATGAAAAAATTTTATTTGCTTTTGATCAGTTCGGAAACGGTTTAATGAAAATCAAATTTGATGAAGAGATAAATTCAATTGAAATAATTTTTGATAGAATGATATTAACCACAAAGGACAAAATTTTCCTCGCTAATTCAAATGAAGGGAAAATTGAATTCCGCAATATTGAAATAGTAAATGAGTCACATCTGAAAATTG
>JAIMAZ010000188.1 GCA_023511695.1 Ignavibacterium sp. | reverse complement strand
CTTGTTCAGACTACAATAGTGAATCATCTTTAATTACCGAGCCTACACTTGAAAGACCTATTGTTGGTACACCAAGTAACAATTTTCCATACCCGTTTTTATTCACCTTTGAAAAAATAAAGGATGTAACATTTTCAAGAGTTGAAGTAAAAGGTGCGGTTGAAGTTTACCTGAAAGACGATCCGAGTAAATACTCAGATTTCTATGTTACAATAGATTATATAATTGATGTTCCTCAAAGTCTGATTTACATTGCCAATAATGGCGAAGGGACTTTCCTACTTGAAAATGTACGAGCCGAATATATACAAAACATTAATGTATATGGAGCTAAAGTTGTTGATGATATTTCCAGAGAACAGACTTTACCTTACGGCAATGGTTATGCTCTAAGTCCGATTCCTGTTTTGGGATGGAAGACAGAAAAAGAAAACATTCACGTTTATCATAATTCATTACCCTATTACGTAAAATTCATCTTCGGTGAATTGAATACTAAACTTGGAGACTATCTTGTCTTCTTAGCAAAACCTAAATCAGACGAATTTGTAATCCCTGAATTTAATACATATGGATTGATTGATCTTAAACTTTATGGCTATGTAACACCTCTTGAAAAAAATTTCGCTTCTGAATAGCAGTAAGGTTTAATGATTCCCGATAAAGAGCCGGCACAAATAAGCCGGCTTTTTTAATGTTTCCAAAGCTCCCGATCTAAACTTCGATATTGAATTGCTTCACTGATATGTTGAGGCAATATGTTTTCTGAATTTTCCAGATCAGCAATGGTGCGACTAACCTTTAATATTCTATCATAAGCACGCGCAGATAATCCCAATTTCGTCATAGCCATTTTTAATAATTCTTCACCGGCTTCATCAAGTTTACAAAACAGTCTAATCTCTTTTGAACCCATATCTCCATTTGAATAAATATGTTTAAAATCCTTGAAGCGTTTCAACTGAATTTCTCTTGCTCTGATAACCCGCTCTCTAATTACCTCGGATTTTTCTCCTGAAGATTTAGAAGACAGTTCTTTATACTTTACAGCCGGAACTTCAATATGGATGTCAATTCTATCTAACAGTGGTCCTGAAATTTTTGCCATATATTTTTGAATCTGAGGTGGTGAACAAGTACATTCTTTGTTCGGATCTGTATAAAAGCCACATGGACAAGGGTTCATCGCAGCGGCCAACATAAAGTTTGCAGGAAACTCAAGTGAGAGTTTTGATCTTGATACTGTTACTTTTGAATCTTCAAGTGGTTGTCTTAAAACTTCAAGAACATTTTTCTTAAATTCAGGTAACTCATCAAGAAATAAAACACCGTGATGCGCAAAGGATACTTCTCCTGGCTTGGGGAATGAACCTCCGCCAACTAATGCAGCATCTGAAACTGTGTGATGAGGACTGCGAAACGGGCGTTCAGTGATTATAGCTTTTTCTTTCGGGAGAATTCCGGCTATTGAATGAATCTTTGTTGTTTCAAGCGCCTCATCAAAAGTCATTGGTGGCAATATTGTTGGCAATCTTTTGGCAAGCATTGTTTTGCCTGAACCCGGAGGACCAATCATAAGAATATTGTGTGCACCGGCAGCAGCTACTTCAAGTGCGCGTTTTACATTTTCCTGTCCTTTTACATCAGCAAAATCAAGATGGTACTGGTTAATAGCTGAGAAAAGATTTTCTTTATCTGTTACTGTAATTTCTTTTTCCAGATCGCCATTTAAGAAAGAAACTACTTCAGATAAATTTTCAAAACCATAAACATCAATCCCATCAACTATTGCAGCTTCCTGAGCTGAATCTTTTGGAAGAAGAATTCTTTTTATTGATTTATTTTTTGCTTCAACAGCAATTGGCAAAGCTCCTTTAATATGACGCAGAGAGCCATCAAGAGAAAGTTCTCCAAGGAATATAGTATCCTGTAACGATTCGAGTGGTATTAATTCTACTGCTGATAAAATTCCAACTGCAATTGGTAAATCGAATGAACTTCCTTCTTTTTTGATATCGGCAGGAGCTAAATTGATTGTAATTTTTTTGATCGGAAACTGTATTCCAGAGTTTTTAATCGCAGCAATTACTCTCTCACGACTTTCTTTAACTGCATTATCAGGTAAACCAACAATTATAAAACCAGGAACTTGCTTTTCAACATGCGTTTCAACTTCAACCAGATATGCTTCGATTCCATAAGTAGCACTGCTTAAAACTTTTGATAACAATTTCCACCCATTGGAAATTAGTAGTAATTATTTGATTATTTATATTTTCTGAGAAATTCTATTCTATCTTCTAACTGACTAACCGGAGTTAGAAGTTTATCTTTCCCATAAATAGCATCTTCTCTGTTTGTGAATGCTAATTCGTAATCCTTACTCATTACAATTGCTTCTTCAGGACATACTTCCTCACACAAACCACAGAAAATGCATCGAAGCATATTTATTTCAAACTTCTCAGGATATCTTTCCTTTTCTCTTTCTGTTTCAGCTGCTTGCACTTCTATAGCAAGTGCTGGGCATACTCTTGAACAAAGCCCGCAAGCTACACATCTTTCTTCACCGGTTTCTTCCAAAACAAGAACAGGTCTTCCGCGATAGGATGGTGGTGGAATAAATTTTTCCTCCGGATATTCCATAGTAAATTTTGGTCTAACCATATTTTTAAATGTAAGTGCAAGACCTTTAGCTATTTCCGGAATATAAATTTTTTGCCAGAATGTTAAGTCTTTTTTTCTTTTCTTCAATGAATTGGAAGTTTGAGACATCTTTACTCCGTTAAATTCATTTAATTAAAAATCATAATTATGGCAGCAACCCAGATAATATTTATTAGTGAAAGTGGAAACATCACTTTCCAACCAAGGTTCATCAACTGATCATATCGGAAACGAGGGATGCTCCATCTAACCCAAATAAAGAAAAATAACATTGCACCCATTTTAACAAAGAATGAAGCTATCTGTGCAACAGTCAACCAAATCCCTGATAAACCTAAACTTTGTTCGAAAGGTAAATGCCAACCGCCTAAATATAATGTTACAATCATTGCTGAAGCAATCACCATATTAGCATATTCTGCTAGGAAAAATCCTGCAAACTTCATTGAACTATATTCCGTATGAAAGCCACCGACAAGTTCTGGTTCAGCTTCTGGTAGATCAAATGGTAAACGATTGGTTTCAGCAAAAGCCGAAACTACAAATGTTATAAATCCAATTGGCTGCACAATAGCATTCCATAAATTTGTCTGAGAGTTTACTATGTCAATTGGTCTTAAAGATTCAGCTAGAAGAAGAACACCACCGATGGAAAAGCCCATTGAAATTTCATACGATATCATCTGCGCTGAAGATCTGATTCCACCAAGAAGTGAATATTTACTTCCGGAAGACCAACCAGCAAAAGTAATCGCATAAACACCAAGTGAAGTTAAAGCAAGAACATATAAAACACCCATATTAACATCTGCTACAACGAGTGAAATGTCATAACCGAATATATTCACATTTGGTCCGATTGGTATGACTGCATAAGTAGTAAAAGCAACGAATAACGCAATCATTGGTGCGATAGCGTGAACAATTCTGTTAGCTCGTTCAGGAACTATATCTTCTTTGAGTAATAATTTAAATACATCAGCGAAAGGTTGTAAAATTCCCTGCCAGCCAACTCTGTTTGGTCCGATTCGGTTCTGAGCCCAGGCAGCAATCTTTCGCTCGAAATAAACAAGATATGCAACTGTTATTAGAGTTATTCCTAAAACAATTACAATTTTTATTAACGAGATTATTATAATTTCCGTAATACTCATTATAAACTCCGCAATTTAAACTACATTTACTTTTTCAAGTTTTAATTGAGCACCGAGTTCACCAATTACATCATAATCCAATCCTTTAAATTCAGGTATGGATGATGCCATTTCATTAAAAACATCTTCCGCCATTTGGTATTTCATTTTGCTGCCTAGCACATTTGACAAAGATGATAAAATTTTCCAGGTAGCTCTTGCATCAAAATGTTTTCCTTGTGCCCAGCGGTCGAACTTAGTACCGAATTTATCTAATCGTGAAAGAGCCATTCCTTCTAATGCACGATCAACTTCGATGGTTGCAACTGCAGGTCTGATTCTCTGAACTCTTCCCTGGAAGTTTACAAATGTTCCATTCTTTTCTGCATAAGTAGCAGCAGGAAAAACTATGTCTGCAAAATTTGTTGACTGATTAAAGTTAGTTGCATTAACTATAAAAACCTCAAGTTTTGCTAAATAATTTTCTAACTCATGATCAATTGATAAAAGATCATCTTCAATAAGATAAAGAGCTTTGATCTTTCCATCTTTAATAGATTTGATGATGCCTTCAATATTCAATCCATTCTTCTGTGGTCTTACTCCAACTAATTCAGCACCTAAAGAATTTGGTGTAAGGTCTTCTCTTCTTAAAATATCATCAGCAAAACTATAATCAGTATGACGAATGAAATCTATGTTATTTGTGCCTAAAACGCTTCGGGCAAATTTTGAAGTAATATAATTATCCTCACAAGTTGCATAAGGTGAGCCAATAACTGCAATCTGTTCTTTGTTTATAGATTTAAGTCTCGATGCTGTTTCGGCAAATGCTTCGTCCCAGCCAACTCTAACAAGCTTTCCATCTTTTCTGATATGAGGTGAATCAACTCTGGTTTCTGAGTTAACAAATTTAAATGTGTTTAATCTTCCGTGATCACACATCCAGTAACTGTTCACTTCTTCGTTATGTCTTGGAGTCAATCTTAGAATTTCATTATTGCGGACCCAGATTTCAATATTACATCCTCTGGCACAACCGAAACAAATTGAGTTTGTGTGCGACATATCCCAAACTCTGGCTTTAAATCTAAAATCAACATTAGTTAAAGCGCCAACAGGACAAATGTCAACAACATTCATAGAATAAGGATTATCAAGTTCTTCTCCTGGGAATGTTGTAATGGTAACGCGATCGCCTCGTTTAACAAAAGTTAGTTCGGGATCTTTTGCAATCTCGTCGCAGAATCGGATGCATCTTGAGCAGG
Organism: Ignavibacterium sp.; assembly: GCA_023511695.1. Lineage (GTDB taxonomy): Bacteria > Bacteroidota > Ignavibacteria > Ignavibacteriales > Ignavibacteriaceae > Ignavibacterium. The sequence goes on along the minus strand of JAIMAZ010000188.1, from coordinate 1,161 downwards.
AAATACATCGTTCTGCATCGAACATCACTCTCGGACCAATTTTTACTCTCTTATCTTTATGAACTTTTTCTTCAACAAATCTGCTTTCTCCTAAACTATGCTGATAAGCATAGTCCTGAAGTTTACACTCACCCGCTTCATCGCAGATAGGGCAATCGAGTGGATGATTGATTAATAAAAATTCCATTACTGCATTTCTTGCAGCAATTGCTTTTGGTGATTCTGTGTGAACAACCATTCCATCTGAAGCAACGGTTGCACAAGCAATTACCAGCTTCGGCATTTTTTCAACTTCAACCAGACACATACGACAGTTACCAGAAACTGATAATTTAGGATGCCAGCAGAAATGCGGAATTTCAATTCCGTGTTCTTTTGCGGCTTCGATTATTGTTTGTCCTTGTCTGAACTCAATTTCTTTTCCATCAATAATTATTTTGGGCATATCTGTCTCTTTTAATTATGCTGCTTTGTTAATTGATTTATTTTTTGAACCTAAAGTTATTGTAATTAAATCTTTCTGAATTAGTACTTCATTTGCAACTTGAATAAGTTCATCTTTAGTAACTGAATCAATTTTCTTAATTGTTTCTTCAAGAGTTAAAATTTTCCCGTAATGCAGGATTGAATTTGCCAATCTTATCATTCTGTTAGTTGTATTTTCAAGACTTAAAATAGTATTACCTTTCAAGTACTCTTTGACTCTTTTTATCTCTTTGTCGTTTAATTTTCCATCAATAATGTTTTTAAATTCTCTTTTAATAATGCTGTAAACTTTTTCCCAATGTTTTTCGCTTGTTGAATAATAAACTCCAAAAGCAGAAACATCTTTATAAGAATTTAAGAACGAATTTATCTGATAAGTTATGCCGAGCTTTTCTCGTACTGCCTGAAATAATCTTGAGCTACTGCCTTCTCCAAGTAAAGTTGTCAGAACCTTAAGTATAGTTCTGCGTTCATCATTAAATCCAAAAGAAGTTTTACCAATGATTGTATGAATCTGATTAGTATCTTTCTCTACAAAAAAATCTTCGGCAAAATTCTTAACAAAAATTTTTCTTTTTTGGTTCGAATTGCCTGACTTTAATGAAAGAGATTTTTGTGCAAGCTCTACAATTTTTTCGTGTTCAATACAGCCGGAAGAAACCGGCTGTATTGAAC
>JAIMAZ010000187.1 GCA_023511695.1 Ignavibacterium sp. | reverse complement strand
CTATACATGTAAATGGATAATAATAAAATCCTGCTTTGTAAGTGCCTCTGAAAAGAGGTTTCCACGGTGTGCTGAGGAATCTTATCATTTGAGATTTTAATGGTTCATTATAAAATTCAGATGTTCTCGGATGACCTAAAACTCTCATTAAATTTGAAGTCATTTGATTAATTATCTGATAATCAACCCAGGCGATAGTTGAAGTAAACATTTTTAATCTAACCTGAGGACCAAGTGAACCGATTAAAGGCCCGCCAGAAAATCCACTGCCGCCAAATCCGAAACCTCCACCAGTACCTCCTAAATAACCAGAACCAAGGTTATTCAAAACATTTGAATACTGATTGGAAGGTGACTGGCTTTGAGGTAAATATTCATATTCAGCTAATCCTTGCTGCGGATTTAATATTTCTATTGTTCTGGTTGGCGGAATTCCATAAGAACCGGATAGTCTTCTCGGAGTATAATTCTTCAAGGTGTTGTAATATTCATAAATAACAGGATTGGCAAAAGTATTCATCCAATTATTATCGTGTCCATCTAAAGACCTTACCAAAGACGGTACTTTATAATTGTTAATACCTATCTGATAAGGATATCCGTTCACATCAAACACATCAAAATTCTCATTAGCATTAAATACAGGGAATAACTCTTCAGTCAAAATGAAAAGAACAGGTCTGGATTCTCTTGATGTTGATGTATTATTTAAAGTTGCAATTTTACTTTGCAGATTATTGAATTGACTGGTTTTGAAGAAGAATACATAGTACAATTTTTCATCAGGATTACCGGTTAATCTTCCATCAATTCTTGTTGTTCTCACTCTAACACCTGAAGTAACTTCCGAAGTATCAACTCTAATAATATTATTAAGAGTTTGATTGAAATTTAATTGTCTTGGTGGTCCGGTCAACCCTTGCAGATTTAGTAATTGAGGTTTCAAGGTTCTTTTTCTTATGACCTGAGCAGCATAAACAGTGGATGTCTGAAGTTGAGGAATCTGGAAATTTATCGTTCGTGAAGAATTGCTATAGGTAGCTTCCGTTTCAAGAGTTTGGCCGCCTTCAATCGGAACAAACTTTATCAAATAGTTAAAATTATATTGAGTGCTGGTAACATTAAACAAATCAGGTCTTCCCTGTTTAAGCAGTATTACACCTGTTCTACATTCATCAATAAGAAAATATCTTTGAGTGGGGAATGGGAACGAATAAGCAACCTGATTTGCAGGAATATAATCCGGTGCAACACCGGTTGTAAAGTTATTGCTGATTTCGGCTGTGATAACTGAACCATCAACTTTTCTTGCATCTTCCCATCTTCTTGTTGTAAAGTTGTATTCCTCACCTTTTATTTTAATCCTAACATTATAGTTAGTATTTGCGGCAAGCATATCGAATGGTATCAATGCAGCACTGAATTTATCATTTGCTACTTGTCTCTCACAACTGATAATCTGAGTACCTCTTTTCAATTCGAACTTATCAATTATGAATCTGAATTTTCTAAGTCTGGTACTTCCATTATTTAATACCTGATTAATTTCAAATTCCTGATTTACTTCAGCATTAAAAGCTGCAAGAGGATTAACATAACAATCTACATTTGTAGCTCCATTAGGAGGATCAAGACTAGCAAGAATCTGAATTCCGGCTAAAGGTGATTCAGAAGGAATGCGGCATTCCTCACCTATTGAAAATTCAAATCTGCAATTGCCTTTCACTAAACCGTTTAGTATACTGTAATAACCACCACAAGCTCCTTTCAACCAGGAAGGATTTGGCAGCCCGCCTTGCAGAGCTGCGGCAGCTCCAACTTCGAGAATTTTAAATTCGCCTGAGACGAACCAAACATCAACGAATAAACCAATGTCTCCGACTATATATGCATAAAGCTGACCATTCGCATACCAACCATCAATTCCAATGACACTGCCGGGAGGCATTTCTTCACAAGCTAAGTTACCATAATTTTTAAATGACATATCAAAGCCAACACCCATACCTAATCGTGCATAAAAAGGTCCAAATGGAATCCTTCCGGTACTTACATCGAATCGTGCACCGAATGCAAATCCATCACCGCTTCTTGTTAAAGTTTCATCACGGCTTGGGAATGTCATACTGGTGCCAATTATACTCATAACATTAGCAGGGATTGGAGCTGGCGGCGGAAGATTCATTCCAACCATCAAATACGCCTGGAATGTAGCAAGGTTAGCAATGTTTAAGTTTATTGGTTGAGCAGGCGTTCCAACATGAATGTACCAAATTTCAGGTGAAGCATAAATATTTACTGTACCATTACCTGTAAGTATTGAATAAACATTAGCAGTAACTGTGAATATTCCGCTAAAAATATTTCTTGAAAAATCATAACTGATATTTGCTGAACCTCTTATAGGGACATCTCTTCTGTCATTTATTTCAGTAATGAAATAAACATTTCCGTTAAGATACATTTGGCTGATTCCACCTGTCGAATTGAATTCAGCTCCGAATGTTACATCTGCGTTATAGGTTTGTCCTCCACCTGTATTTCCAAAAATTAAAGTTGCTTGGAAACCAAAATTGATTGCGTTATCAGGAACGAAGGTTACTCCGCTTAAAGTCATTCCAGGACCACCACGACCGGAAGTATCAGCAGTTGTTAAAGATTGAGCATTGGGTAAAGGAGTAGTTCTTCTCATTTTATACCAGGCACCTCCACCAAAACCATAAATATCCAATCCACTGAAAATTGTAATACCTGGGTTAAACACTACCTGGGCATCAACAAACCAGTAGCGAAAGCCGCTTTTAGTTCCGAACTGTGCCGTAACCTGAGCTTGAATTGTAGGTCTGAATGTAGCTCTGATAAATCCCTTAATGCCATTTCCATAAGTAACATCTTGATTGTAAAATCTTAAACCTCCTTCAAGTGACACTACACCAACTGAACCGGACACATAAATAGAATCAAGTTCAACATTATTAAATTCCCAAATTTGTCTCCCAGAAGCACCTGTTGTGTTTAGTCTTCCTAATATCGCTAATGTTGTAGCAGCCGCGAATGTATTTGATTCACCAGTTAGATTAAGACTTATAGTAAACACCACACCTGCTAAAGGTTTTCCATCACTTCCTGTTCTTGTCGTAATGCCAATATTCCCAATTGAAACAGGAAATCCACCTGCTTGTCCACCATCTGGTGGTATTGGATAACCGGGAGGACTTTCAAAATTTTCTATTGCTAAAAATTTCTGAGGGCTTGCGGTACCGAATCTTACACAACTATCAGGACAAACAATGTAAGGAGCTCTTGTCTGAAATGCCAGTCCTTGAAATCTCATTCCAGTAAAGTTCGTTTGACCGATTGCAGGTAAATTAGCATTTATTGTTAATCGCCCATTCAATTCAGCTCGTGCTAAAAAGCCGTCTCTATCAATTGTTATTCTGATATTTGTTGTCGGTTCAAGTTCAAGAGTTGCCTGCCAGATGTTAGCATTAATTCGCGAACGTGGTTGTATAATAAAATTATAACTGAAACTGCTGCTTGTATCCATACTCAGAACAGATGTATATAGTAAAGTAGAATCGGTAAACGATGTCCCAATCTGTCCATTGAATCCGGCTTGAGAAAAAGATGATTGAACCATATCAAAGAAAAGTGTGTCAATCGAAAAGCTCCAACCATCAAGATTACCAGCTCTTAAAATATTTTCAACTCTTATGCTTGATGAAAAACCGGTTCTGTCAATAATCATATTATTGATAGAAATCGTAACACGCTGAGAAGGATTATCATAGGATCTAAACTGCCCGGGCAATCTCAGGAAGTTCCGTTTAAGATAAAATCCTTTCCAAAGCAATTGAAGATTTCCGCCACCTGTAGTATCACCAAATTCTACAGGATTAAATCTGTAGTTCTGTGGGAATGTAAACGCTGTAGGATTGTCCTGGTCTGAAAAATCCCACCATGCTTCCTGAATCTGAAATCCCCAACCTTCAACGCCAGCAATTTGAAAAGGTCTGTTGAAGTTTAGAGAAACAATCCAGTTATTATGTTTTCTTACGGTTGTTTTGAATTCAGCTTTAATCTGTTCAGAACCAATAGTTCCATCATCTCTATCTTCAACCAGTAGATTAGAACCGAAGACTATTTCGCCGGCAACAGTTAAACTTACAAATCCATTGCAATCCCATCGCACAAAAGTTCCTGAATCAGAAATTGTTGTATAGTCAGAACTAAATCGAGTGCTTTTTAATCTGATAGTTAAATCATCAGCCCATAGATATTCTTTATCAATGGGTAAATAAAGCATTCCTCTTCCTAATCCGCCAAGTCCGTTTGGATGAAAACATATTTCTTTGGCTCCCAAACCTAACCAACCGTGTAGTTCAGGAAAATCGAGTGCAACCATTGCATTTAATTCTGCTCGTTCAGGAGTGAAATCCAATCCAACAATTGCGATTGTATATCTTCTCCCTTCAATTGTTTGATCTAATCCGATTGGCATTCCGACAGGAGTTGAACCAGTAAAAGCACTCACCAATCTTGAAGCCTGATTAACAAAGCTATTTAAGTTTTGTAACTCTGTATCTGACATACCAGTAATCATTCCACCGGCAGAAATTAGTGATGGTGGGATTACACTTTCATTGTCATACTCAGCTTTTACGGTTCCATCATAAATTTTATTAGCTGCATTCACACGAATATTTGTAAATGAAACTTTAATTGGTGCCCTGAAAAACGGAACACTGATTGTTCCTCTTCCGTTTGCAGTTTGTCCAGACCAAGTAATTTCTGTTACATTAAGCGTAAACAATCCAATCTGTAAATTACTTCCAACTATTGCAGTAGTAACCGGAACTCTTTCTGAAGCCGGAATTGGCGGTGCCTCACAATCTGCAAGACAACTTCCTGGTGTAATGGGTTCACCACCTCTGGTTGTGTCTCTTGTACCAATATAAAATCTGTAAACATCACTTTGTCTGTAAGCTATGCTTGAAAGGTTATCAGGATTGGACAGCCACTTTACTCTCCAATAATACCAACCAGTATCAATTGCATTATATGGGATAGAAACTTCTTTGTATAAAGCTGCAATTGCGTTTGATGGGTTATCAATTGCTGAATTTAAATCTAATCCGCTACCGATTAAACTATCAGCAATATTTGTGGCTTCGGACATTGAGCTGTTTCTTGAAATTTCGAGCACCCATCTTTCTCTTACTCCTCCATTAAAGAAATTTGCAGCTCCACCACCAGATTGTAGAATTGAAAAAGGTGGTGCAATTCTGGAAGGAGGATTTGATGTTGTAAACAAAAGATTAATTGCACCGGGAGATACTGTATCATTATTTGCGGGTTGTCTTAAAATTGGTTTACCCATTCCAACAGAAAAATTTCCATTTAATCTTCCGCTTATTTCAGTTCTTGCTCTGCTTCTTATTTCAATGTTTGCAGTCCAGGAATAATTTTTTCCCCGACTAAACATCGGTGGAGTCGGAGTATCATTCAATCTTTTATTTATCGGAAGATGTTGAGATTCTTCCCTTGTAATATCAATACCACCCAAAGCTTCTTCCTGAGATCTTTCAGGACCTGTTGGCCATCGGATTTCATTATCGCCGGTTCTGTCACGAACATAAAGTGAAGAACCATTTTCAAAAAGTTCAAACAACACACTATATCTGAAGTATTCATCTGAGTAAGGATCAAAACGATGGATTATAGGGAAATAATCCCAAGGAATTGTATCATTGTTTGCCGGAAAAACGATGGTCAGATTTCCAGTTCCTGAACCAGTACCTGATCCTTTTGAAAAAGTAAATATCTCACTTTTACCTTCATTTTGTGTTGGAGGAAAACCAAATTGATCTAATGCCTGAATCTGCCAGGCATAGGTCTTTCCGTTTTCCAGTTCTGGTGCATCAATCGGATAAGTAAAGGTACTGTTAGTTATCTGATTATTTTCATAAACAGGATAATTAGCACTTAGCGCTTGCAATGGTGTTTGTCCAGTTAATACTTCAGCAATCCTCAATGTGTATTTAATTGTGTAAGCTGAAGGAACAATTACCGGAATCCACTGAAAAGTTGGATAAGTTGTTATCGGATCTAAAGTTTCATTATCAGCCGGACTAATAAGCTGCGGAGCAGAGGGATATAAAATTGTAAAATCAGCACAAATATTATTCGCTAAAATAGCACCTGTAAGAGTTTCAATATTTATACAAACCGTGTAATCACC
>JAIMAZ010000186.1 GCA_023511695.1 Ignavibacterium sp. | reverse complement strand
GCGTGGCTGTCTTCCATCAAAAACAGCGCCCGCGCGGTGATCGCCACCACCAGCGGCGGTGGCACCCGATCGTCAACTTCTGACTGCCTTTTGAAAAATTAGATTTCTACATGACTTACACTAATAACATCCTGATTTTCGCTTATCTGTTTTAACATCTCAGCGGTTGCAGGAAGTTTTAATTTCATTGTACAACAAGCAGCAATACCACCTTCAAAAATAATGTTCTCAATCTCTTCAATGTTTATGTTGCCTTGTCTGATAACATCAAGCACACTTGCAAGAACACCTGGTCTATCGTAGTGTTTTACTACGAGTTGGTATTTTGCATCTGTAACCCTTGCACGATTTACCCAATGATCAATTACACCACTGTGTACATAGTGTTTAATTATTCTTACTGTTTCTTCAGCAACTGCATCTTGTGCCTGTTCTGTTGATGCACCAATATGATGAGTTACATATATGTTTGGATTGTTCTGCAATGGTGATTTTACTTCACCGGATTTTCCTTCAGGTTCACCTTTAAAGACATCAAGTGCAACACGAAGATTTTTTTCTTTTATAGCTTCAAGTAAATCTTCTTCAACAATTATATCGTGTCTTGATGTGTTAATGAGATAAGCTCCATCTTTCATATAGCTGAACATCTTTTTATTAAACAATCCTTTTGTTTGTGGAGTAGCTGGTAAATGGATTGTTACGATATCGCATAATGGTAGCAATTGATCCATCTCAGAGAAATCTTTTATGGGAACGCCTTCAATTCTTGATATATCTTTACCATAAACATTCATTTCGAATGCGAGTGCACGTTTTGCAACTTCTTTACCGATATTACCTACTCCGATTATTCCGAGTGTTTTTCCTTTAAGTCCTTTTCCTTTTGAATATTTATCTTTGTTCCATACTCCGTTCCTGAAATCTGCAACATTATCAGGAATAAATCTGTCGAGTGCAATTATCAATCCCATCGTTAATTCAGCAACTGCAACTGCATTCATTCCGGGACAATTAGCAACATAAACGCCTTTTTTATTTGCTGCAGAGATTGCAATATTATTAACACCAGAACCAGCGCGAATAATGAGGTTTAGTTTTTTACTGTTGTTTATAGTATCTTCATTCACAACAGTTGAACGGACGACGAGAATATCAACATCCTCAGCGGCTTTGGGAAGATCTTTTTCACCAAGTTTTGGCTCATAAATTACTTCAAGGTCAAGATCTTTAAGTTCCTGAATGTATTTTTCAGGAAATTTATCTGCGACTAATACTTTTAATTTCATAGATACCTCTTTTCGATTTTTAGTGAATTAATCTTAATCATTTTTTATTTCAACATTGGAATTTTAATGTTCCATTTTTTTGCATTATCAATTGCCTGCCGATAACCTGCATCAGCATGTCGAATAACTCCCATTGCAGGATCGTATGTAAGAACACGTTCAAGTCTTTCTTCTGCTTCTTTGGTTCCGTCAGCAACTATAACCATTCCTGCGTGAATGGATTTTCCTATTCCAACTCCGCCACCGTGATGAATAGAAACCCAGCTTGCACCACCGATTGCATTAAGTAAAGCATTTAGGATTGGCCAATCAGCAATTGCATCACTGCCGTCAATCATTCCTTCAGTTTCGCGGTTAGGTGATGCAACGGAACCACAATCAAGATGATCTCTTCCTATTACAATCGGAGCTTTAACTTTTCCTTCAGCAACAAGTCTGTTGAAAATTTTTCCCATCTTAGCTCTTTCGCCGTAACCTAACCAACAGATACGCGCGGGCAAACCCTGAAAGTGAACTTTCTTTTGAGCCATATCAATCCAATTGATAAGCGATTTGTTTTCAGGAAAAGTTTGTTTAACAGCTTCATCTGTAACATAAATATCATTTGGATCGCCGCTCAAGGCTGCCCATCTGAATGGACCTTTTCCATCGCAGAATAGAGGTCTGATAAATTCCGGAACGAAACCCGGAATATCGAAAGCATTAGTCAATCCATTTTCTTTTGCTTCCCCGCGAATGTTATTTCCATAATCAAAAACAATTGAACCTCTTTTTTGAAATTCAAGCATTGCTTCAACATGCTTTACAATGGTTTTCTGTGCAAGTTTAATATATTTCTGCGGATCAGATTTTCTCAGCTCAAGAGCTTCTTCGAAACTCATTCCCATCGGTACATAACCATTCAATGTATCGTGAGCAGATGTTTGATCGGTAACAACATCTGGAATAATTCCACGCTTCAGAATTTCAGGATGAACCTCTCCGGCATTACCAATCAGTCCAACTGAAATTGCTTCACCTTTTTCTTTTGCACTAAGTACTATGTTCAATGCTTCATCAAGATTGTCAGTAAGAACATCGAGGTAACCCGTATCAATTCGCTTTTGAGCTCTCGAACGGTCAACTTCAACTCCAAGGAAAGCAGCACCGTTAAAAGTTGCTGCAAGTGGTTGAGCTCCACCCATTCCACCTAAGCCAGCCGTCAAAACAAATTTTCCTTTTAGCGAACCGCCGAAATATTTTCTTGCACATTCTGCAAAAGTTTCGTAAGTGCCTTGCAATATTCCTTGAGTTCCAATGTAAATCCAGCTTCCGGCAGTCATTTGTCCGTACATTGTTAAACCGAGTGCTTCAAGTCTTCTGAATTCATCCCAGGTTGCCCAATCAGGAACAAGCATTGAGTTTGAAATTATAACTCGTGGCGCGTTTGCATGAGTTCTGAAAATTCCCACAGGTTTTCCGGATTGAACTAACAGTGTTTCATCATTCTCAAGATTTTTGAGTGATTGGACTATTGAATCGAAGCACTGCCAGTTTCTTGCAGCTTTGCCTCTTCCTCCGTAAACGATAAGCTCTTCAGGTTTCTCTGCAACTTCAGGATCAAGGTTGTTCATCAACATTCTCATTGCTGCTTCCTGAATCCATCCTTTGCAGGATAATTTTGTTCCGGTTGGTGCTTTAATAATTTTTTCTGTTGTAATCATTTTTAATCTCTGAAATGTTTGTCTAATAGATTATTGTATTGATTGTAAAGAGATTTATATAACCATTTTTTGAAAAACCATCCCTTGTTCATTTGCTTTTTAATGAAATCAACATTTTGCTTCAGTTGATGAGATAATCTAATTTTTTCGTCCTTTGTAAGTTTTATTGTTTCATCAGCGCTGTTAAGTTTATTTGCTATTGAATTAAATGCTTTTTCTTCTGCAAAGAATTTTGAATCGCCTGAAATTTGTTTAAGTACCTGTCCGCAAAAAGTTTTGAGCAGTTTTCTTTCGTTCTTATCAAAATCAAAATTGTAATTACTGAATAACTTTTTCATTTTCTCCTTTGATATTGTTGAATGATAATATTTGTTCACGCATTTTCTGATAACCGGGTTTTATAACATTGTAGATGTAATGAAGTCTTTCTTTGTAAGGAATAAAAGCAGACTTCATCGAGTTGATTGTAATTTTTTCAAAATCATCAAAGTTTAAGTTGAAGTATTTAACTGCTGTCATAAATTCTTTAGTCATTGTGGTATCGCTCATCAATCTGTCATCGGTATTGAGAGTTACACGGAATTTTTCTTTGTAAAAAATTCCAAAAGGATGATTTTCAATTTTATCTACCGCGCCGGTATGAACATTACTTAAAAGACAAATCTCAAGCGGGATTCTTTTATCTAAAACATATTGAGCCAGATCGCCAAATGCGACAACATTACCGTCATTATCAAGAACAATATCTTCTATAAGTCTTGTTGCGTGTCCGATTCTGTGAGCTCCGCACCATTGTATTGCCTGCCAGATTGATTCTTTACCAAAAGCTTCACCGGCGTGAATTGTAATATTGAAATTAGCTCTTTGAATAAACTGAAATGCTTCAACATGTTTTTTTGGCGGATAGCCGCCTTCTTCCCCGGCAAGATCAAATCCTACAACTCCATCTCTTCTGAAATTAACTGCAAGTTCAGCAATCTCAAGAGTATTTTTCATGTTTCTCATTCCACATAAAATAAGACCGTAACCAACACCAAAATCTCTTTTACCCATTTCCAAACCTTCAAGAACTGCTTTCACAGTGTCTTCTAGATAAAGTTCTTTGCTTGTATGAAACACAGGAGCAAACCTTGTTTCAACATAAACTACACCATCGTTTTTCATGTCTTCCATCATTTCGTAAGCTACTCTGGTTAATGCTTCCTTTGTTTGCATTACTGCTGTTGTGTGTTCAAATCCTTGTAAGTATTCAACAAGATTACCTTTGTTAGCTCCGCGATGAAACCACTCAGCAAGTTCAGCTGGATCTTTTGTCGGAAGTTTTTTGTATTTCATTTCATCGGCAAGTTCAATAATTGTCTGAGGTCTTAATCCACCATCAAGATGATCATGCAGAAGTACTTTGGGAATAGTTTTAAGGATAAGCTCTGTGGTCATAAATTCCTCTTTTTTCTTATCAAAAAATATCTTTTTAAGTTTCTAAAATCAATTTAATTCAGTGATATAAAACTGAATTTTCGGGAAAATCAAACAATAAAAAATTAGTTATAATATTTTTGTTAATAATGTTATTTTTGGAGTGTTCAATTTATGAAATTGACTTTAATTCATAATTAAATATCATTTGGAGTAAAAATGAAAAAATCAAATTTAATTTCTGCAGCATTTTTAGTATTAGGTATGCTTTTGATGGGCTATCAATGCGCATCAACAGAGATTACAAGTGCAAAACTATATATTCAGCAGAAGAACTATGACAAAGCTCTGGAAGTTTTGCAGAAAGAAATTCAAAAAAATCCTAAGAGTGATCAGGGTTATTACTTAATGGGTGTTGTTTATTCTGAAAAAGGTGATTATCCCAAAATGGTTGAGAGTTTTAATCAATCATTAGCAATTTCCAAAACTTATGAAAAGGAAATTAGAGATTATAAAAAATCAACATGGGTTACTGTATTTAATCGTGGTGTTGCTTTTTTCCAGAGAGCGGCAAAAGTTCAGGATGAAGATAGTATGATGGTTTATTTCGATAAAGCAGTTGCAGACTTTAAAGCTGCTGCAGATATCGAACCGGATAGTGCTGACTCTTATAAGAACCTTGCATTCGCTTATATGAGTAAAGGTGATAATGAAGCTGCAATTGCGCCATTACAGAAAATTATCGCTCTCGAAAAAGATAAAGATGGATATAAATATTTAGGTGAAATTTATTATGTAATGGGTTCAAACCTGAAGAATCAGGGCAAAGATGCAGAAGCAAAAGAATATTTTAACAGAGCAATTGATGTATTATCAGAAGGAAGAAAACTTTATCCTGATGATACCGATATGCTTCTGTTCTTATCTAACGCTTATATTGGTGCTGACAGAATTTCTGAAGCTACAAGTCAGTTTGAAGCTGGAGTTAAAGCTGAACCAAATAACAAATACTACCGCTACAATTATGGCGTACTTCTTTTAGGTGCAGAAAAATACGCTGAAGCTGAAGAACAGTTTAAGAAAGCTTTGGAAATTGACCCGAACTATAACAATGCAATTTATAATCTTGGTGTTACCTATTTGAAATGGGGATTAGCAATTCAGAAAAAAGCAGAAGCTGAAAATAGAATTGATGAATCTTATAAAGAAAAATATCGCGCTGCATTACCTTATTTAGAAAGAGCGGTCGAAATGCCGGAAGCAGATGCAAATACCTGGGAACTTTTAGGAAGAGTATATTCTGTTCTCGGAATGACTGATGAAGCAAATAAAGCATTTAACAAAGCAGACGAATTAAGAAAATAAATATGGATAGTAAACAACAACCTCCTCAGGGACAGCAAATAAATATCGAGCTTGGTGAAAAAGAAGCTGAAGGAATTTATTCCAATCTTGCAATTATATCTCATTCGCCAGCTGAATTTGTAATTGATTTTACGAGAATTGTTCCTGGTGTTCCTAAAGCTAAAGTGCACGCAAGAATAATTACAACTCCACAGCATGCAAAGATGTTAATGAAAGCTTTGGAAGATAATATTAAAAAGTATGAAGCAAGATTTGGCGAAATAAGATTAGAACCTCCGCAGAATCAACACTTTGGCTTCGTACCGATTAAAGAAGATAAAATTAACTAAAGCATAGTTAAATTAATTTATGATTTGAGGCGAGCAAAATGCTCGCCTTTTTTGTAAAATATTCCGTAACGCAGACTTCAGTCTGCGAAAAAAGCCTATTGTGAATTATTGAGTGGTGAGATTAGTTTTTGATTGTAAAAAAAATTTATGATATTTATATGTCATCCCTTTTTGGATTTAATTTTTTATAG
>JAIMAZ010000185.1 GCA_023511695.1 Ignavibacterium sp. | reverse complement strand
ATGCTGACTTTATAAATAATTCTTCAAATGACGATGCAAAGCAAATTTATCGTCAGGCAAAATTAGAATTAGCAGATTTATACGCTGCAATTCTCCAGTTCGAAAAAGCGAATCAAATATATTCTGATATTCTGAGTAGTCAATATGACATTGAAGTTGATAAACGCCGGGCAAAAAATATTTTCTGGAGTAAAGATTATTATTCAGCTGCAATAGAATTTAAACGACTTACATTAAAATCACCTGATGATATTGAAAGTAAATTATACCTGGCCGATGCATTATTGTTTTATGGTGAGAAAGAAAAGGCACGAAGCATTTATTATGAGTTATTGAATCAATCACCTGATTCATATATTCTTAATCAGAGATTAGTTTGGCTCGGAGATAAAAAATTATTTACAGGATATGATTATTCTCTTCAACTAATACCTTCTGCAAATTACATTGTTGATAATCAGGATTTTGTTTATGCCGGACAATCTTTGCTTACTCAAATTGCCTTAACGAAAAATTTTGCGTTCGGAGGGGCAATCCACAGAGGAAATCTTTCTTCTTTAACAGAGGAAAGAACCTTATATATGGTCAAAGGAATGCTTAATCTCAGAATAAATGAGATGACAACAACCAAAGCTTCCTTTGGCCAGATATTTTTTAATGATGATGAAAAACAATTAGCCGGAGAATTTTCTTTTTCAATTGATAATCCGGATAATTTTTTAATCAATGCTTCATTTCAAAGAACTGATGCATCACTTATCCTTTATTCACCGGCTTTAGTGGATAAGAGATTGTTCATAAACACAGCGAGCATTTTTTTTCTTATTTATCCAGGACTTAATTTTATTTTATCATCACGATATCAGATCTTATTACCAGAAGATGATAATCAGGGACATCAGTTAACTTTTAGAATCGGAAACAGGATTTGGAAAAATTTTTCAACTGGATATGAATTTTATTATTACACATTTAAGAATTTCAGTAATCTTTATTGGAGTCCCGAAAATTTTTCATCGCACTCTTTATGGTTAGAGTGGAAAATCATAAATACATCTAAATCTTATCTTAATGCTGGAACCAAAGTCGGATTGATTCCTGATGATAAATTTATTCTCTCTGAAGCATTCTTAGATTTTAATTATTATTTTATAAAAAACTTATCTCTGAATATTTATCTTTCAGGCGGCTCAACATATCGAAAAGAAAGTGGTGGCTATCGCTCATTCTCATTACTTTCATCTCTGAAATTTGCTTTTTGAATTTTGCTTGTTCAGTAATGATACAAGCAGGTAATTATTTCCTAATATGGTTCAGAATAGAAAAATTATAACCTCAAAAAACAGCTAAAATTTGCGGTTTATGGCACTATTGTTGCCATAAGTGGAATAATTTTTTCCAATCATTAGTGAGTAATAATACGGTTAAGAGGGCTTACTACATATTTACTCAACCAGAGAATGAACAAAAGGGAGAAAATTTAGAGCAAAAATATTTGCGAAGAATTTTGATAAGTGGATTGGTATCAGTAATACTGCTGTTAATAATTGTTTTTACTTTGCCATCTACTGTTCTTTCAGTCAGTGCACTGATTGAATATTCTGTAATTGTTGCTCTTGTTATTTTCCTGTTTGTTCTGCTCGTTAGATATTTTGCCATATTAATTTTGGCATATCTTTATGTTAACGAATATACTTTTTCTGATGAAGAAGAAATTTCACCATTCGTCTCCATCATTGTACCAGTATATAATGAAGAAAAAGTTATTCGTGATTCAATTAAATCTCTTCTTAACCTTAATTACTCCAATTATGAAATAATAATTGTTAATGATGGCTCAACAGATAATACAAGAACAATATGTGAATCGCTTGTTGGAATTCGAAAAGGAAAATTTTCTGATGTCAAAATCACTTTAATCAATAAAGAAAATGCCGGCAAAGCAACCGCTCTGAATACCGGTATTTCTTATTCTAAAGCCGATTTTGTTTTATGTATGGATGGTGATTCACAACTTTTACCTGATACTTTGAGAGCTGCTGTAAGACATTTTTCTGATGAAAGAATTGGCGCTGTTGCTGGTAATGTAAAAGTTCTTAACAGAAAAAGATTTTTAACTGATCTTCAGGCACTTGAATATATTGAAGGTCTTAATATGGCAAGAAGTGCACAAAGCTTTTTAAGATTAGTTAATATTATTCCCGGACCAATTGGTGTTTTCAGAAGAAAAGCTTTGGAAGAAGCCGGATTTTATTCCAGTGATACTTTTGCTGAAGATGCAGATGTTACGCTAAAACTTCTTTCAAAGGGATGGAAGATTTATTACGAACCAGCTGCTGTTTCATTTACTCAGGCACCGGCAACTCTTCAGCAATTGCTTAAGCAGCGATATCGCTGGACAAGAGGAATAATTCAATCTATCCGAAAACATAAAAGGTTTTTATTTAATCCGACTATCAATTTCGGATATACTTTTGTTTTATGGACAATGTTTTACGAAGCTTTGGTCTGGCCTGTTATGAATATTGCTGCGAATGCATTTTTTATTTCGGCTGCAATTGTCTTTGGATTTTCTAATTTACTTTTTTTCTGGTGGGCTGGTTTAGCATTGCTTGATATGATTACTGCCCTTTATTGCATTGCAGTTGAAAAAGAAGAATTCAGATTAATTTGGTATGCAGTACTTTACAGAATGGTTTTCATTTTAATAATAGATATTTGTAAAACAATGTCAACCATAGAAGAGTTTTTAGGTATTCGTATGAGCTGGGGAAAATTAGAACGGCAAACAAATACAGCTTATACATCTATTTCTGGTAATTTATAAGGAAACATAATGGAACTTATCCCGATTCTTTCTACGATTATTCTTGTTGCAACGATCAGCACTTTCTTGCTGGCAATCGGGGCTTATATTCTCTATAAAGTCAGAGAGAGAAAATATCAGCGCTCATCTGAAATTCAACCTTCAAAATATCAGGCAGAAATTGTAATGCCGGCAGAATCTCAGGTTCCTTATGTTACTCCAGTTCCACAACAAGTTATCGCTGAACAACGTGTTCCATATTCTCCGGAAGAAGTGAAAAAAACTCCGCAGCCGTCACCGGCGTCATTTACACCACCACCAAAGGAATATTCTCCTTCATCTGTTAAAACTCAGGAACCCCCAAAAAGAAAATTAACTGATGAACATAAATTTCTGAAATACACTTCTGAGGGATATATTACTCCGCAAGAGGATAGAAGCTCAGGAGCTGTAAAGTGGAAATAAGTAAAAACAAATATGGTATCAAAATTAATTTTCTGTTTTTATTCCTCAGCGGAATTATAATACTCTTATCCTCAATCCTGATTTATCTTTTTGTACTTCGGGGAGTTTTTGGAAAATTCAGTGTTTATGATTTACTGCCAACCGAACAAACCATTAAAAATTTTTTCTACGGAAAATCGAACGATACAGCGATACTTTATTCTGATTACACTCAAAATGTTCTTCCCAAAGGAAGCACCTGGCTGGTTGATAATATTTCTACCTGGAAAAAGTTTTTATCAAACCTGAATGTGAATTATGAGATTATAGATGATAAGAAACTTGAATCAGATGATATTTCGAACTATAAACTGATAATTCTTCCAGGTATAAAATCTTTAAGTGAAAAAGAGGTAATTAAACTGAAAAAGTTCCTGGAAAACGGTGGAAGTATTTTTGCTACAGGAGGTATTGGTTCATATTCAAGTGATGGTAAATGGAAAGGCTGGCAATTTCTGAATGAAGTATTTGGAATTAATTTCACAAAAGAAATTGGAGTTAATGAAATTTACAAAATCCATACACTTCGTGGTGGCTTTCCTATAACTGCAAATGTTCCAACTGGATTTCCATTAAAAGTTGCGACCTGGGATCGTCCAATGGCTGTAGAAGTGCTTGATCCAAGGACTACTCAAGTTAGCTTTTGGTATAATTACAAATCTGAATATGGCTTAGTTAGAGAAGAAATAAAAAAAACTGCAGGTATTGTTTATGGAAATTATGGTAAAGGAAGGTTTGTCTGGATGGGATTTGAAATTAATTCTGTAATCGGTTCACAGGATGATTATGTCTATTTCGAGCGATTGTTTAATAATTCTGTTAATTGGCTTACTTACTTGCCAATCGGTTATATAAAAGACTGGCCGACAGGTTACAATTCAGCTGCAATTGTTTCATTCATAGTTTCAGATGATGCAGCAAATATCGAAAATGTTTTGCCGATAATAAGAAAAGAAAATATTCCGGTTACTTTTTTTGTTCAATCAGTTTTAGCTAAAACTAATCCTGAGTTAATCAAAAACATTTCTGACTACGGAGAAATTTCTGCAGTTGTTGATATTGGTTATCTGACTTCAGTTGATGATAAAGTAAATAAACTTGATTCTCAGGAACTACAAACAAAAAAAATTTCTGAAGCAAAATTCAATCTCGAGAAAATTGCCGGTAGAAAAATTAAAGGTATGATTCCACTTTACGGACTTTTTGATCAGAATACTATTTCTGCTGCAGTTAAAAACGATTTGAAATATCTTATAACAGATTCACTTACCGATCGCTCAGTGCCAAAAACAATTATCAGAGGAAAGAACAGAATTCTTACAATTACAAAAACAGCTCGTGATGATTATGAAGTGATCAGAGATTTGGGATTAAGTCAACCTGAGTTTCAGTTTTATACTTATCAGGAAGACATTGACAGAGTTTTATTTGAAGGTGGTTTGTATGTTCTTAAACTTCATACTGATTATCAGCTGAAAAAAGAAAATGTGCCGGTAGTGAGTGATTTAATTGCGGAATTAAAATCAAAAAATTTCTGGATTGGCTCTGCATCAGATATTCAAAGCTGGTATGAGAAGAAAGATTATGTCGAGATCAAAACTGAGAAAAGAGGACATAATCGCGTTGCTATAAAAGTTTCTAATCCCAGCAACGAAATGATAAACAATCTTGTTATTCATGTTGACTTAAATGAAAAAGTTAAAAACCTTACCCTCGATTCTGAAATAATCGGAACACGACCTGCTTCAATCAAACACAGTGATGGCTCTCAATTGCTTAATCTATACATTGATCAATTAGATGCAGGCGAATCCCGAATTTATTTTATTGATTATGATAAAGTAACAAGCTGATTGAATAGAATATGAAAATTTATCTGAAAATATTTTTGATAATTCTAATTCAAGCTAACTTTATTCTACCTCAATCAATAGGGCAGATTGCATTGTTACTTCCATCTGAGCTGAGAGAACCTGATTCTGTCATCTATAATAAAATGATTGATGATATTACTTCATTTGAGCTTTTCTTAATGCAGAGTAATTTGAATTATAATGTTATTTACACTAATGAATTAAAAGATTACGATTTCGGAAAATTTGATATTCTTATTTTACCTTCTTCATTTGATTTTAATCCGGATGATTTTGAAACACTTAGACAAATGCTTAGTAAAGGCACTGGTTTGCTTTCGATTGGAAATTTTAATGTAATAGAAGACGATCAAAAAATTGATTTGTATAAAAAACTTTTTGATATGGAATTTCTAGAGAAAAATGATTTTTCATTACCCACATTTACTCAATCTCTCCATTCGAATATTAACGAATTCATCACATTTGAAAGCTTCGATTTATTGTTGAGTAAAAAGGATAAAAATATTTTTTACAAAACTGATGATATCAGGTCATTTTCATTCGGCTGTGTAAATAGTCAGGAAGAATATACAACATCATTCTTTGGATATACTTCCTCCGGAAGATTTACGCATTTTGGGTTTTCTTTCAGCAAAATATTGAGTGAAAAATCACAAGTAAAAAAGTTCGAAAAATTTTTACTGAAAACCTTTGATTGGCTAAAAAAAGATTCAGGAATACGGATTTCAGTTTCAGAAAGTTCAAAGAAACAATTTCTGGTTATGATTGATTTATCAAAAGGATTATTAAATACAGATAAAATCATCAATAAGTTTAAAGAAGAAAATTATCCACTACTTTTAGTTTCTGAAGATATCAAAAAGCTTAAAAATTATTTCCGGAATTATGAGAATAATATTTTTTATGGAATTAAAATTAAATCTGTTTCAGATGTTGATTCAATTATTCAAACACAAAAAAGCAGTTCAATTAGACCCAACTTTCTACTACTTGATGACAATTGTCTTAATGAAAGAGACATCAAAAAACTTTCATTCGAAGGTATTGAAAATATTCTTGTAAAAACAATTTAAAGCAATACTCTACCTAAGACAGGGATTTGTAATATGACAAA
>JAIMAZ010000184.1 GCA_023511695.1 Ignavibacterium sp. | reverse complement strand
GTGTTTTACTGTTTGTAAAAAAGTATCAGTTCAAAGGAAGCAAAATCAGTTCAGATAATCTAAAGATTCTTACAACAATGATGTTGATGCCAAAAAAATATCTGTCTGTTGTTAAAGTGAATAATAAAGTATTGATACTTGGTGTCAGTGAACAAAATATAACTCTTCTGAAGGAAATGGATGCAGAAGAATTTAATCTGAATAATGAGAAACAATTCTCTGATAATCAAAATTTTTTAGATGTATTTAAAAAGATGATCAAACAATGAAATCGAGATTAACTATTGCGGTTTTAGTAATGATGTTTGTTTTTTCTTCAGGATTATTTGCTCAGCAAACTCAAAGTTTATCTTTTCCTATTCCAAAACTTAATGTTGATGTAGGAACCTCACAGAATGGAAAAGATGTGGCTGTTACTTTACAGATTTTGCTGCTGATGACAATTCTTGCTTTGGCTCCGTCAATTATAATAATGACAACTTCTTACCTCAGAATAATTATTGTTTTTCATTTTTTGAAAAGTGCTTTGGGAACTCAGCAAATGCCTCCGGGACAATTATTAGCTGGTGTTGCATTGTTTATTACTTTTTTTGTTATGGCACCGACCTGGAATAAAGTAAATCAGGATGCACTTAAACCTTTGCTTGATGAAAAAATTGGTGTTGAAGAAGCTTATAATAAAGGTATTGAACCTATAAGGGAATTTATGTTCAAACATGTCAGAGATGAAGATCTTGAACTTTTTGTTTCGATGGCAAATATGACCAGACCAAATAACAGAAATGAACTTCCAACCTATATTGTTGTTCCGGCATTTGTGTTAAGCGAACTAAGAACAGGATTTATCATTGGATTCTTTCTGTTCATTCCTTTCATAATGGTTGATCTTATTATTTCATCAATTCTGATGTCAATGGGAATGATGATGCTTCCACCAATGCTGATATCTCTTCCATTCAAAATATTATTATTCATTCTAGTTGACGGCTGGAATCTTATCGTCGGCTCAGTAGTAAGGAGTTTTGCACAATGACAGAAGAAGTTGTAGTTGAAATATTAAAAGAAGCATTCTTCACCTCATTTTATATATTACTTCCGATACTTGGAGTTGCTTTAATCGTCGGAATAATAGTGTCGATTTTTCAGGCAGCAACTTCAATCCAGGAAATGACATTAACATTCATTCCAAAGATTCTGATTACAGCACTCGCAATCATATTGCTGCTTCCGTGGATGATGGACAGAATGATAGCAATAACAATAAAATTTTTCACAATGTTTAACACATTTATAAGATAGCTATGTTCAGCGTGAAAGAGTTTATCATATTGTTTCTGATTTTTCTGCGAATCTCATCTGCATTTGTTTCAGCACCATTCTTCGGAAACAAAATTATTCCGGTTGTTGTGAAATTATTTATTTCATTAGTCGTCAGTTACATAATCTTTTTATCAACAGATCATTCGGCTGTTAAAGAAGTCCCAACAGGTTGGTTGCTTTTTGTTTACTCAATCAAAGAAGTGATTACAGGCCTGATAATAGGCTTTACGCTTCAGTTTGTTTTCTTTGCTGTAAGTTATGCAGGAACTTTAATAGGATTTGATATTGGCCTTAATATGGCTGAAGTATTTAATCCGTCTGAAGAAGTAAGCTCGAATGTAATAGGAGAGCTTCTTTATTATGCCGCTATAATGATTTTCATTCTTATAAATGGTCATCACTACTTAATCAGAGCTTTGCAACAATCTTTTAATGTAATAGGAATAGGAATGTTTTCTTTTCAGGAACCTCTTTATCAAACAATGATAAAATTAGCCGGAAGTGTTTTTGTGATAGCTGTTAAGATTGCAACTCCAATTCTAATTTCATTTTTCTTGATAAACATTGCAGAAGGAATTATTTCCAGAATGATTCCAAATATGCAGGTCTTTTTTGTTACTCAACCATTAAAAGTTGGACTTGGACTTTTTATGCTCGGATTGATTTCTCCGGTTTACATTTATATGATTAAAAATCTTCTGCGTGATTATGAAAATCAGCTTTATTTGTTAATCAATTCGATGGGTTCTTAAGATGGCAGAATTTGAAGGACAGGAGAAAACTGAGCAACCGTCTTCAAAGAAACTTGAAGACGCAAGAAAAAAAGGAATGGTTGCAAAGAGTGTTGAAGTAAATTCACTCTTGATTGTTGTTACTGGTTTAGTCACAATTTTTTTACTTCAATCATATATCGGACAACAAATGAGCAGCTTTACAATTAACATATTTAACTCACTTGATGTTTTGCCGAAAAGAATTTCTCTTCTGCCAAATATGGCTTTTGATTGGTTTATGTTTTTCTTCTCAGTTTTAGCTCCTGTTATGACTGCGATTGTTATTGTCAGTATTGCTTCAAATATTGCTCAGGTAGGATTCAAAATTAGTCCCGAAGCTCTCACACCAAAATTTTCAAAACTTAATCCTGCTAAAGGAATAAAGAGAATATTTTCATCAAGATCAGTCGTTGAAATCATTAAAACATTACTGAAATTTTTTGTTATATCATTTTTCACTTATCTGATACTTAGTGATTTAATTATTGCTGCTGCTTATCTGGATAATCTTAATCCTTCCGAAATAATAATTTTTATGCTTGATAATGCATTCTCGCTGCTATGGAAAATTGCTTTGCTTTATGCTGTTATCGCTGCAATTGATTTTACTTATCAGAGATATAAATTCAGAAAAGATATGATGATGACCAAGCAGGAAGTAAAAGAAGAAATGAAGCAGCTTGAAGGAGATCCGACCGTTAAAGGAAGAATAAGAAAAAT
Source organism: Ignavibacterium sp. (assembly GCA_023511695.1). Taxonomy (GTDB): domain Bacteria; phylum Bacteroidota; class Ignavibacteria; order Ignavibacteriales; family Ignavibacteriaceae; genus Ignavibacterium. The sequence goes on along the minus strand of JAIMAZ010000184.1, from coordinate 3,495 downwards.
GCAGATGCATGCTGCTCAGCAGAGAATGATGGCTAATCTTCCAACGGCTGATGTTGTTGTAACAAACCCGACTCACTTTGCTGTTGCTCTAAAATATGATATGACAAAAGATTCGGCTCCTGAAGTAATTGCAAAAGGTGTTGACCTTCTTGCTCAAAGAATTAAAAAAGTTGCCGCAGAACATAATATTCCTTTGCACGAAGACAGAGAACTTGCAAGAGCATTATATAAAATGTGCGATGTTGGTGATAAAATTCCTCCATCATTGTTCAAAGCGGTTGCTCAGGTTCTAGCTTATGTTTACAACCTTAAGAAGAATAGAAAGTATTGAGTAGAAAATGAAACTCTTTGGAAAAAATTCTGATATGATGCTTGCTTTTGGGTTAATCCTGATTTTAGGATTAATGATAATTCCATTGCCGGCAGCTTTGTTGGATTTCTTCCTCGCATTAAGTATCACACTTTCAATTTTAGTTTTGGTTGTTTCACTGTTTATAAATTCTCCTCTCGATATTTCAGTATTTCCGGGATTACTTCTCGTTTCAACCTTATTCCGTCTTGCATTAAACATAAGCTCTACAAGATTAATTCTTATTGACGGTTACGCTGGTAAAGTTATCGAAACATTCGGTTCATTCGTTGTGCGTGGTGATTATGTCGTTGGATTTATTGTTTTTATCATTCTTGTAATTATTCAATTCATCGTAATTGTAAAAGGTTCAGGTAGAATTTCTGAAGTTGCTGCAAGATTTACACTTGATGCAATGCCCGGTAAACAAATGGCAATTGATGCTGACTTAAACACTGGTTTAATAAATGAAGATCAGGCAAGAGAAAGAAGAGAGAAGATTGCAAGAGAAGCTGAATTTTATGGTGCTATGGACGGTGCAAGCAAATTTGTTAAAGGAGATGCTATTGCAGGATTGATTATAAACTTCATCAACATTGTTGGTGGATTTATTATAGGCATTGGTCAGCGCGGTTTAACCATTACAGATGCATTACAGCAGTACACAATTCTTACGATAGGTGATGGATTAGTTTCTCAGGTTCCGGCGTTACTTATATCTACAGCAGCAGGATTTGTTGTAACAAGAAATGCTTCAGGAATTTCTCTAGACTCGCAATTTAAAACTCAATTGTTCTCAAACTATCGGGTACTTGCAATTGTTGCAACTACAATTTTCCTATTTGCATTTTTACCTGGAATGCCAACAATTCCATTCCTGATTCTTGGAGTTTCGCTTGCAGTTGGTTCTTATATGAAAAAGAAATCAGCTGAAACAGTTGAGGAATCGTTAACTGATGAAAAAGTAACATTTCCAATTCCTGAAGAAACTGTAGAACAATATTTGCAGGTTGATCCGATTGAGATAGAAATTGGTTACGGTCTCATTTCTCTCGTTGATGAAAATCAGGGTGGAAATTTATTTCAGAAAATTTCTGCAACACGAAAATTTATTGCACTCGAGTACGGCGTTTTAATTCCACCTGTTCGTGTAAGAGATAACTTACAACTTAATCCGAATCAATACATTATTAAGATTAAGGGTAACATCGTTTCTTCTGATGAAATTTTTCCGGATAGATTTCTTGCGATGAATCCTGGCGGAATCACAGAACAGCTTCAGGGAATTCCGACAAAAGATCCTGCATTCGGATTGGATAGTTACTGGATTTCACGCGAAGAAAAAGATCGTGCTGAAATGCTTGGCTACACTGTAGCTGATGCAATCTCTGTTCTTTCAACAAATCTGCAAGAAACATTGAAGAGAAATTTTGAAAAGATTCTAACACGACAGGCAGTTAAACAATTGCTTGATGCGCTGAAGAAAGATTATCCGGCTGTAGTTGATGAAATTCAACCTGATACTTTGCCGCTTGGTACAATTCAGAAAGTATTACAGAATCTTTTGAAGGAATATATTCCAATTAAAGATATGGTCCAGATTATTGAATCTCTCATTGATTACTCTAAAGTAACAAAGAATATTGATGTACTGACTGAATATGTAAGACATTCTCTTGGCAACACAATTGCAAATCTCTATAAAGATTCAAATGGTGTAATTCACGCTGCAGCAATCGGAGAAGGGCTCGAACAATTTATAACTCGTTCACTGCAAAATCAGAAAGAGGCAACACAAACTCTTGGATTAACTCCACAGATGCTTGGAGAACTTAAGAATGCGCTTGAAAATCTTTATGAAAAATTTAATTCACTTGGTTATCAACCGATACTAATTACTTCCGCAACAATTCGTCCTTATTTCTATCGCTTGATAAATTCATCTTTCCCTGATTTTGTAGTTTTATCTTACACTGAACTTCCATCAAATGTTGAAATAGAATTTATAGACAATCTGGAGATAAACAATGCAGGTTAAAAAATTTACAGCTCAATCTCTTAGCGAAGCAACTAGACAAATGAAAAATGAGCTCGGCTATGAAGCCGTAATTCTAAGCACAAGAGTTGTGAATGACAAAAAGCATCCGGCAATAAAACTTTATGAAATTACTGCCGGAGTTGATGAAGTTCCTCAAACAAATAACACTCAGACAAGTTCTGCACATAAAACATTTTTAGAAGAACTTGCAAAAATCTCTGACACGGTTTATAAAAAGAATCCGGCAAGAATTAAAGAAGTTTACGGTAAAGCAGTCGAAGAAAAAGTCAAAGCTTCAGAGGAAACTATAGAGAAAAAGTTAAAAGCTGTTTTTCATCAGTTGGCTGATAAAGAAGTTCAGAAATCTGTAATCGTTTCGGTAATGGATCAAATGAAACGATATAAAAATTTCCTTCAACCGGATAATGTTGAAAATTATGTGAAGAATTGTTTAAGCTCGCTGATCCTTACAAAGAACTTTGATGTAACTCCTAAAAAGAATAAAGTTGTCGCTTTAGTTGGTCCAACCGGAGTTGGTAAAACAACTACAATCGCAAAGCTTGCATTGATTGCTAAAATAATTCACAAGCTCGATGTTGGTCTTATTTCAATTGATACATTTCGTCTTGGTGCAATTGATCAGCTGCAAAGTTTTGCAGATGTAAGCCATATTGATTTGCTTGTTGCATATAAACCGGAAGAAATGCCGGCATTGTTGAAAAAGTTTTCTAAAAAAGATATTGTATTTATTGATACCGTTGGCAGAAGTCAGAATAAAGCTGAGCAATTAAAACTAAACAAGGATTTTCTATCAACCATTAAAGTTGATGAAACCTTGCTCGTGCTTAACACATCAAGCTCTTACAGAACTTTGGTTGATGTTGTAAATAAATTCAAAGCATTTAATTACAGTGGATTTATTTTCAGCAAAGTTGATGAAGCTCCTGTTCACGGAAATATTGTTAACCTGATAACAAAAACAGGAATTCCGGTTTCATTTATTACTAATGGTCAGGTTATTCCTGATGATATTCTTGCAGCTCATTCTGAAAATATTTCTAATATGATTTTTAACAGAAGCTGTATCTTTATACACATCTGACGATGC
>JAIMAZ010000183.1 GCA_023511695.1 Ignavibacterium sp. | reverse complement strand
ACTGTTAATATTAATAAAGCAATTGAAATAGCAATCATATAAGTATAATGAAATGTTTTATTCTCTACTCTATTTGCGAAAATCGAAACTATACCAAAGAACAAAAGGAATATTATCATAATAATAATTTGTAAATCCATTATTTAACTCCTTAAACATTATATATTAAATTCATTTTAAGAAAGATAAAATTTTGAAAAGTGCAACAAATTTTTATCAATTGATTCATATTTATCAAATTGACAAATGTAATTTAGTACCCCGCCACGGCACCAAGAACACATTGCTACATAGGCACATGGCCAATAAAGCACTGGTCCTAATGTAGTACATACAACCAGACTTGCAATATAAGGACCCCATCTACATTCCAAAGCCTCAATTGGGATATTGGTATAATCATAATAATGAGCAAAAAAACTATCTATATTACATTTAGGGCATTCTGAAGTTGAATATGATTTCAAAATAGGATATTTATTAACTAATTCTGTTCTGATATTATTTAACTTTTCTTCTATACTATCTATCTGAATAGAACTATAGCCCATATAGGAAATAATTAATTGCTCATCTGAATTCATATATGCTAACCTTAATTCCTCTAGTGAAAAGGATTTACCTAGCTGTCTATTAATTCGTTCAGTAAAGTTATTTCTTATTAATAATAATTCCTGAACTAATGGATCAGAAATAAGTACGGCATCTAATGAGTCGTTCGTACGAAAAAGATTAGTCATACTTGTAGTGGGAGTAACGTTAAAGTCACAACCAAATTGAGAAAATAGAGATGAAATAAATAAGAACGAAATCACAAATTGGACTTTCATAACTATTTCTCCTTGTTAGTTTGATTTTATATTTTCTATCTCAAAATTAATTCATAGAAAAAAAAATCAAGATTTGTTTTATAAATCAGTGTCATTAGTGTGCTATTTTTTTTAATTGGCAAAAAATTTCCTGCAATCTTGGATAAGCTTTAACAATCGTTGCCGGCATTTCTACTTTTCTTTTTTCCTCAAGCAGATGGATTAACTCGAATGCATTTGCAACTGCATCACCTTGTGGATGATTATTCATTATAACATTTATCTCTTTAATTTTAACTTTAACTTGAACTTTAACCTCAAGAGATTTTATCTTCTGAGCAATTTCAATCAGTTCACCGGGTGAGTAAAGATAATGATATCGCGAGCTTTGCTCTTCGTAAGTTTGTTCTTTCCCAAAATTCGAAAGCGACTTTTTCCACGCTTCGACATTTCTTCCGTGAAATCGAATGTAAGCTTTATCATTTGTTATTATTGGTTCAAATGGAATGGACTGCCCAATCTGTGGTTGATCAATCGTACAAAGTGTTAAATCATTCTGCTTAAAAAATTCCATTGCACGATTGTTTTTCCAGCTTGAATGACGAACTTCAACAAAACAACTGATATCAGGGAAAATATCTTTTATCTTTTGAATATGCTGAACGGAGCTGCCATCGAAAGAAAATGAATAAGGAAATTGAATCAGTAAACCACCAAGTCGTTCAGCTTTCCTGAGTAAATCCAGGTTGTAACGAACAGCTTTTATGTTCTGTTCATCAAATTTTCTTTTATGAGTAAAATCCTGATGAAGTTTGATGTGAAAGATAAAATCATCTGCGTTATCAACTTTTTTAATCCAGCCCTCAACAATTTTCGGACTGATGTAAGTATAATAAGTTGAATTCACTTCAACACAATTGAAGTAATGAGAATAAAACTGAAGCCAGTCAAATCCACCGGATTGATTTTTAGGATAAAAGTTTGGCACCCAATCTTTGTAAGACCAGCCGGCAGTTCCTATGTAATATTTGGTTGTCATAAAGTTATCATTGTTTATTTGAGCTAAATATAGTAAGTTAACAATAGTGTTAATTATCTATATTTAGCTAATGAAAGAATATTTATTAAATAAATCGAACAAATTATTCCTTACTGTCAACGATATAGCTAACAATTTGTCAATCAGTAAAGAATCAGCCAAAGTAACAGCAAATCGTTATGTAAAATCTGGTTCGTTAATCAGGATCAAAAGAAATTTATACATAACTTCAGAAAAATTCAGAAGACTAAACGAGCCGGGATTATTCCAAATTGCAAATTTTATTGAAGTTCCTTCATACATTTCATTAAGTACTGCATTAAGTTATTACGGAATAACAACACAGCAGTTACAAAATATCATCGAATCAGTCTCATTAAAGCGCTCAAAAGTTCAGTCAGTTCAAAACATTCAGTTCAAATATTATAAGGTCAAAAAATCATTTTACACTGGGTTCGAAATGAGTGATAACTTTTTCATTGCACAATCTGAAAAAGCATTTGCTGATGCTGTTTATCTAACTTCAATCGGGAAATACAGTATTGACTTTGAATCAATTGATTTTAAGAAACTTAACATCAATACAGTTAAACAGTTCATCGAAGCAATAAACTCAAGTTCAATCACAATTAATTTTTGGAATAGACTATGCAAACGCTACAAAATTTAGAAATTCTGGAAATCGAAACTTTGGAATTATTAAACAGTATTCGTGTTCTTGAGTTTCTCTATTTTGGTGGAGGAACAATGCTTCGCTTGTGTCATAATCTTAATCGCTATTCAACTGACCTTGATTTCTGGTTAGATATTTCAGTTGACAGCAAACAGATTTATAAAGCTATCCGTAATGCTTTATCTGATAATTATAAGGTAACCGACTCAATGAATAAAAGAAACACTTTACTTTTCGAGTTCAAATCCTCATCAGTTAATCGCTCATTAAAAATTGAAATCAGAAAAGAGCAAATGGATTTTGATTGGGAATATAAAATTGCCTTTTCAAAATTCACCACTAAACAAGTAATGGTAAAAGCATTAACACTTTCACAAATGATGAAAAATAAATTCGATGCCCTGCTTTCCCGTAAAATTATTCGTGATGCTTTTGATATTGAATTTCTGCTGATGAGAGGCATTGAACTCCCAAGTGATAAAGAGAAACTTCAAGCAGCGCTTCAGATAATCAATAATTTCAAAGAACAGGATTTCAAAGTAACATTAGGTTCTATTCTCGATGAAAAAGAAAGAAACTATTATTTAAAGAACAGATTTAAACTCTTAAAAGAGGAATTAACAAAAAACATCAATCAACCAGATTAAATTTTACTAAATCAGATTTCCCTATCCTGCTTTTTTAGTCATACTTCTGTAAACTCCAACTACAATTCCCACAATCTTAAATGAAGGATGCTTCTTATCAATTACAATTGTTTTGTAATCCGGATTTTCAGAGACAAGTTCAATCTCATTTTTCTTTTTGTAGAATCGCTTTACCACAGCGGCGTCATCAAGAATTGCAACTACAATTTGTCCGTTTTTCGGTTCAAGATTAGGATTAACAATTACAATATCTCCGCTGAATATATAAGCATCTTTCAAACTATCGCCTTTTACTTTAAGTAAAAAAGAATCTTTCGGCATTCTTGCAATTGTGGGAAGTTCAACAGTATCAATTGCATCGGGATAAATTGTTAATGGATTACCAGCAGCAACTTCACCAAGCACAGGTCTTGGGATGAAAAATTTATCTTCAACTGTGATTTCAATTGCACGGGAAAGTTTTGGATTTTTTTTAATATATCCTTTCCTTTCAATTGCCTGAAGATGCTGTTGAACAGTTGCACGATTCTTATATCCAAAGTGTGAAGCAATTTCCGCTAGAGTTGGTGGAATGCCTTTTGATATTTTCTGTTCGATCAGATAATCGAGAATTTTTTTTTGAATTTCTGTTAATTCAGTTTTCATAGTTTATCTCGGGTTAAAGATTAAGATTAAGAGTAGGAGGATGAGTAAGAATTGGTTAATTATTGGTAATCGGCTCAAATTTTAATCCCACTCTTAATCTTTCTCTTACTCTTACTCTGAATCTTATTTGAAATACCATACATTTGTATGGTAAACTTAATTTACTCAGGAATAAATGTCAAGGAAAGATTATTGGGAAATAAAAAACTTTTTTTACAGGTATTTATGAAAAGAAGTTCAGTGAAGGGAAAAAACAAATTAAGATTTGGAAAGAAAAATCTTTTGCAAAGAATCAATCATCTTTTCACGGAAGATTGGTTTAGCTATAAAATCATCAAATCCTGCTGCGATAAATTTCTCTTTATCACCGGGAAGTACATAAGCTGTAACAGCAACAATAGGAGTTTTTTCATATCCTGGCATTTTATGAATTAACTTTAATGCATCAAGTCCGTTATACTCTCCCTGAAGATTTATGTCAATAACAATAAAATCAAAACTATATTTATCGAGCAGAGGCAAAGCATCTTCAAAACTTGGAGCGAACTGAATATCTTTCAATTCTTTTAACTGAACTTTAAAGAGTATTTGAGAATCAACCTGATCTTCAATGTAAAGACAATTTAATTTTGAAAGATCTAATGTTGGAGGTGTTGGTTCTTTTTGTTTTACCACATCAGTTGATACTTTCATCGTCTCAGTTACTTCTTCAAGATCTTTATCAAGTTCTTTAGAAATCTCCGTGAGTTCATCTTCTTCTATTGCGGGCTTTTCAATTTTTTCGGTTTCAGGTAATTGCGAAGTAAGTATTTCAGAAACAGGTGTAACGGGCTGGAATTCTTCTTCGGTTTCAGAAACATTCTCTGTTATTTCAGAAGGTTCAGCTTCTTTTTCCACTTCCTTTTGAGTTTCTGCAAATTGTTTTTCTACTTCTGAAAATTTTTCAGCTTGCGGTTCAAAGGATTTATCGATTGGGAAAAGTTCCTGCTGCTCAACGACCTGCTTTTCAGTAAGTTTAATTGGAAAGACAAATCCGCATTCAGTTCTTCCTGCAAAATTAATTTGTTTTACGAACTGACCTCCAAGTAAATCAATAAAAAATTTAGTTAAATGAGTAGTTAACTTGGGTGCACCGAGATCTTTCGGATCACGATTTTCGGAAAAAAGTTTTTCAAGTGTGCCGGAAAGATAAGGTGAAATTGAGCCATACTGATCACTTAAAGAAATCATAAATGAATTATTATCAAGAGAAAATGCTGAAAAGTATATTTTTTTCTCACGGCTAATTCTTGCAATTACTTTAATCAGACCGCTAATCATCCTTTCAAATTTATCTTTATCAGTCTCGAATGAAAGAGAAGAAGAGATTTTACCATAACCAAATTGAAGATCGTTCATTCCAACCAATTCATTAATTTGCTTATCGATTCTGTCAATCAGTTCAGTGATTGGTAACTCTGAGATTTTTATCGGAGCTTTGTTCTGAATAATTTCAGAATATTCAACAACTGAATTCATTGTATCAAGAAGCTTTATCCGATTCTGATTAATAATTTCAGCGGCTTCCTGCTGCTCAGGTGTTGGATCAGAAAGACTATCAATTATTTCTTGTGAAAAACCGAAGATTACATTTAATGGTGTAAGAAGTTCGTGAAATACGCCGGATAAAAATGATGATTCCGGAATCTCGGTTTTCTTTCCGGCTTTAATTGGTTTTTCAACAATAACTTCTTTTATTATTTCTTTAACAATCTCTTTTGGTTCATTTGCGACTTCTGAAACAGAAGGCATTTTTAATACAATTGTGAACGATTCAATTTCGTGGTTTATATCAAGAACAGGAGTTGCTACAAGTTCAGTTTCAAGCAGTTCAGAATTAGCTTTCTTAACAGTTATGTTAAGATGTATTGGTTGCTTATTCGAAGACTGGAAAATAGTTGAATTAAGTAATCCCCTTTCATCATCCTTAGTCAAAGAGACAAAAGAAGAATCCATTAAATCTTTTTCATCGTAACCGAGTTTTTCAATCGCTGCTTTATTAAGAAATTTAATAAATCCCATTGAATCAGTTCCGAAAACAGGATCAGAAGTGGAATCAAAAACAGATTTGAAAACTTTAAATTGTTTTTCACTTTCTACTTTATCTGTTACATCACGAACAATAGTGAAATGCGCATCTTTATCATTAAACTTAAATTCAGATCTGCTTATCTCTACAAAAACAGTTGAACCATCTTTTCTGCGATGTTTGAACGGTCTGCTGAATTTTTTATCAAGCTCTGAATCGCTGAATGAATCGAGCAAAGTTTGAATATCTTCCGGTGAATATAAATCTGTTAAATCAAGTTGGAGAAATTCATCTCTTGAATAACCATAAAGCATCAAAGCAGCTTCATTAACTTCAAGAAATTTTAAATTTTCTTTATCGTATATAAATATTGGTTCAGGATTTTTTTGTATTAAAATGTCAAACATTCTTCCTCTGTGCTTGATTAATTGTTCGAG